>JAZGHU010000038.1:0-22663 GCA_036481345.1 Candidatus Woesearchaeota archaeon | reverse complement strand
AGTCCATTTTTCTTCATCCAAATACCAACCCTTGAATTTATCTTTTAATGCATCACATATAACTTCAGCAGAATCTGGAAGGTGAAATCCAACATTAACAAGTGGGTGTACTCCTTCTCTTTCTTCTTGAAATCCTACTTTTCTTTCAACTGTTCCAGGATATTCTTCTTTATCTACATCAAGATCATAGACACCCAATTCATAATTAGTTCTCATTCCTCTATGTGTAACAACAATTACTCTATTATCTTTAGGTCCCCATATGCTTCTCATAGTAAGAAAATCAAGAAATCTTAACTTATAAAGATTCGCTAATAATCAGGAACAACAGATTTATTCTTTGTTGCATCAATTTTACAAGCAGTTGCAACTATATTCAAAGGATAATTAACTGATCCTTTATCTTTTTTATATGGTCTGCCTGCGCTTGCTGTTCGAATTGCTTCTTCTGCTTGTTTAACAACATCTTGGTTATCATCAACTGGACTATCAACAACTTCATTAATATGTTCTCCTTCCATAACTAAAAAATAATCAAAGAGTTATTTAAATCTTTCCCTCCATAATTCTGCTTTGTGAAGCATCAGGTTTTTATAATAAGTTTATTTAGCTGTTTTACTATGGTTAAAACAATTATCATAAATCCTACAAAGGATGAATTACCTTATGAACTTCAATGTGAGAAGGGATTTTTTGTTTTGAAAAAGAAATCTTTAAGATTTGGAGATCTGCGTTTTGCAACTATTCAAGGTCCAGAATATGTTACTAAGTCTGAAAATATTGGTTCTTTATGTAGGGGGTATATATCTGGGTTGTATACAACAAATGGCTGCTTAGGAATGTTTAAAAAAGGTATTGGAATATCACTTGCAACAATAGTTACTTCTGTTGAAAATGACGCAGTAATAAAATCTATTGAAGCAATGTTAGCAAGAGAAGATGAAATGAAACAAGTTCTAGATATTGCAGCAAAACTTAAACATAATGATCAACCTCAATTAATAGATCTTTATCCAGAAAATGATAGTAAACATTTTGCTTGGTATTTCCCTTAATCTGCCTTTCCTTAATTTTGCATAAACACTTTATGGATCTTGACAGCTAATCCTTTTTCTTCTTTCAGCATTTTATCAGAATTCATCACTGCAGTACCTAATCCAACTAGTTCATCAGCTAAAGTCATGACAGCAATTGTTTGATCTGGTTCAATATTATCATTTAATTTAGAGATTCCAGGAACTTTCAGATTAACACCATTACATAATGTTGTAATTGTTGAGTCCAACACCCAAATTTTTGGCAAGTGCTGAACAGCAAATTCCATTGGTAAGATTGCTTTCCTTATCTGTTCTTCTTTTCCTTCTTTGTAGTAGACAAAAGCATCTGTCAGATCTTGCAGTGTAACTAATGTCTTTTCATCAAGTGGTCCTGCCTTAGTCCTTCTAAGCTCAGCCATATGTGCTCCTGTTTCTAATTTTTCTCCAATCTGATGGCACAAAACTCTGATATAAGTTCCAGCTTCACATCCAACTTTAAATAAAACATCTTTTCCTTCTATTTCCATAATTTCAATATAGTAGTTTTTCCTAAATCTTTCAACTCTCTTAACAGCTGATTTTATTGGAGGTCTTTGTTTTATTTTTCCAATAAAAGATTTCATCACTTTTCTTATTTTTTGTTCATCAACATCTTTATGCAGATGCATAACACAAACATATTCTTTTCCACATTTAATCAAAGCTTGTACTATTCTAGTTGCTTTTGCCAATGCTGTAGGTAATACGCCTGTAACACCTGGATCTAATGTTCCAGAATGTCCTGCTTTCTCTATCTTTAAAATTTTCTGAACATAATCACTTACTTCATGACTTGTTGGACCTTTTGGCTTGTCTATATTCACAACACCATACTGAATCAATTCCTCAACACTTCTTTTGAATTCTCTTCTGGTTTCAGCCTCTTTTCTAACAAGAACTTCTCTTTTAATCTTTTCAAAAGGTAATTTTCCCATAGAATAATAGAATAACCGGTTATTTAATAAACTTACTTCTTTGCTTTATCAACTGGTGCTTCATTATGAGGAGCAGTTACTTTCTTTTCAACTTCTTTTGCAATAGCTGGTTCTTTTTCAGCAGGTGATTCTTTTGGTTCTTCTTTTTTAGCAGCTTCAATTTCTTTCTTCTCTTCTTTTACAGCCTTTCCTTCTTCAATCTTTTCTTGTAATTTTCCTGCTAAGCCTGTTTTCTTTTCTTTCTTCTCTACTTTCTTTTCAACTGCATATTCTTTTCCTTCTAATTCAGCCATAACAACTCCTTTGTCATCTTTCTTAACTACAACTTTAACATGATGTGGTGGATTCTTGATTCCGTGCTTCCAGATTAACTCATTAACATATTTTCCTAGTTTGATATCATCAGATTTCATATGTTTTGATAAGAATAATTTCAATGCAAAGATAGCTTTCTTTGCTCTTTTATATTTAGGAACATTAACCCATTTTCTCCTAAGTGGAACATTATAAGTTCTTTCCAAGACAATCTTTGTCTCATCTTTTTTCTTCTTTTTCTTTTCGTCTGCCATGGTTCCTTAAGCTTTTGTCTTTCCTCTTCTCCAAGTTCTTTTCTTAGCAGTATGTCTTCCAGGATGCACTCTTCTTCCTTTTCCATATTTTTTTGGAACAGTCCAGAAAGGTGCCCACTTAGTTTGCCTTCCTTTTTTTGCTAATCTTTGTTTTTTAGCTGGTTTAGTATATCTTGCCATTTTTTATTCTTTTTTTGGTGCTTTAGCTTCTTCTTTTACTTCAGGAGCTTTTGTTTCAGCTTCGCTGGAACCTTGTTGACTTTCGTCAACTTTGTCTTCTGGTTTTGGCTTCTCTGCTACTGGAGCCTCTTCTGCAGGCTTCTCTGCTACTGGAGCCTCTTCTGCAGGCTTCTCTGCTGGCTTTTCAACAGGTGCTTCCTTTTCTGCTGGAGCTTCCTTTTTAACAGGCTCTTTTGGTGCTTCAGGAGCCTTTTTAACATTTCTTTTTGGCTTTGTCTTAATTATTGCAACTGCTGTTTTATCTAAAAGGGATCTTCCTTTTGGTGCAATAACTCTTCCTTTATGGATTCCTTTTTCAACAAATTTAATTAATTCTGCTTTTTGTAATTGTTGTAGAATTTTTCTGATAACACTTCCACTTCCTCTTTTGAAGTGTGCTTTTTTATGGCCTCTTCTTTTCTTTCCGCCATATTTAGTTCTTAATTTAGAAACGCCAATAGGTCCTAATACAGAAACACTTCTTAGAACAGCTGCTGCTCTCTTATACCACCAATCTTTTTCTTCAGGAGCCCTTTCCTTATGTGCTCCTGTCTTGGCAAATGCTGCCCATACTGGTGGTTTGATTAGTTCAATCTTCTTTAGCTCTTCAGCAACTTTTTCTATTAATTCGTTTGGATATACGTCATTTACAGTCATTATCTTTTCCCTCCTTACGGAGTATATAATATTAGTAATTGGTTACTATAACCAATAGAAATAAGGATTTTATGGGGATTTATAAATGTGACGGTTTTTAGGAACATTTATACCGGACGGCTTGCCGACCGAGTATAAAGCTTACTATTTAACATCAGCACTCTTTCCTTTGATATAAAGCTTAAAATCTTTGTTTGGCTCAGGAACATCAAAAGCTAATTTCAGAATTATTTCATTTTCAGGTCTTATCTCAATCTCAGAAAATCTATCTTCTCTATAATAAGAAACAAGAGGATCTATAGGATATTTGTTTCCATTATCTTTCAGATAAACTTCATTATTTGATATTTTAACTGTCTCCTCTCCAGCATTGATTACTTTAACCTCAACTCCAACATACTTTCCTTCTGGTTTAGATCCACCTATATAATTATGAATTGTCTTCTCAATAATTTCAATACCAAGAATAATGGGTTTGGGCTGAACAACTTGCTGAACAGGGGCCGGCTCTGACTTACATCCAGCTAAAATCAAACATACAAATATCAAACAAATTATCTTCTTCATATCTCATATAAAATAAAAGAAGTTTATAAAACTTGTCAAATCCTAACCTTTAAAAACTATTGCTGTATTACATAGTTACAGATTAAAGTATGTTATTTATTTTCAATATTGAAAATAAATAACTTCCACTGGTCACTGGACAAGTGCCCCTGAAATATATTTAAAGTCCAAATATAATTATACTAAAATGAAAAAAGAACAAAACATTGAAGTTATGAAAGAACCGTATAAAGCATCTCAAGTAGAGAAGATACTCCATCCTTATGTCAAAAAATGGTTTTTCAAAAGATTCAAGGAATTCTCTCTCCCACAACTATATGGGGTCCAAGAAATTCATAATAGAAATAATATTCTCGTTTCAGCTCCAACAGGAGCAACTAAAACTTTAACAGGATTCTTAGCTATTTTAAATGAATTAGTAGATAATGCTGAAAAAGGAATCTTAGAAGATAAAGTCTATGCAATCTATATTTCTCCATTAAAAGCATTAAACAATGATATCCAAAAGAATCTTGTAGAACCATTAGAAGAAATAGAAGAGATTGCAGGGAAAAAACTAGGAATTAGGGTTGGAGTCAGAACAGGAGACACAACTCAATATCAAAAATCAAAAATGCTGAAAACCCCGCCACATATTCTTATAACAACTCCAGAATCATTAGCTATTGTCCTTTCAAGTATGAAATTCATAGAACATCTAAAAGAGATGCAGTGGTGCATTATAGATGAGATCCATGCTTTAGCAGACAACAAACGAGGAGTTCATTTAAGCATATCAATGGAACGTTTGGATCGCTTATCCTCACATATGTCTAGAATTGGGCTTTCGGCAACAGTAGCTCCAATAAAAGAAATTGCAAAATATTTGGTTGGAACAAACAGAAATTGCAAAATTGTTGATGTGCAATTCTTAAAAGATCTTGATTTAAAGGTTCTTTCTCCTTTAGATGACTTAATCAACACATCACATCAAAAAACACGTGAAGCAATGTACGATCTTATTGACAACTTAATTCAATCTCACAAAACAACTTTAATTTTTACAAATACAAGAGCAGCAACAGAACGTGTAGTTGACCATCTAAAAGATAATTTTCCAAAAAATTACACAGAAAATATTGCAGCTCACCATGGTTCATTAAGTAAAGAACATAGAATTGATGTTGAAGAAAGATTAAGACAAGGAAAGATTAAATGTGTTGTCTGTTCAACTTCTTTAGAACTTGGAATTGATATTGGGTACATAGATCTTGTAATCCTACTCTCTTCCCCAAAATCTGTAGCAAGAGCATTGCAAAGAATTGGAAGATCTGGGCATAAACTTCATGAAAAAGCAAAAGGAAGATTAATAGTTTTAGACAGAGATGATCTAATTGAATGTGCTGTTCTTCTGAAATCTGCTATAGAAAAAAAGATAGACAAAATCCACATTCCAACCTGTGCTTTGGATGTACTTGCACAACAAATAGCAGGTATTGCTTTAGAAGATAAGATAAAAATAAGCGACTTATATAATCTAATAAAATCATCTTATTGTTATAAAGACCTTAAAAAAGAAGATTTTCTTCAAGTTATTGAATTCTTAGCTGGAAGATTCACTTCATTAGAAGATAGACATGTTTATGCAAGAATCTGGTATGATGAAGAAACAGGGATGATCGGAAGAAAAGGACGTATGGCAAGAGTAATTTACATGACTAATATTGGAACAATCCCTGATAATTCTTTTATCACAGTAAAAATTGGAAATCAAACTATTGGGCATTTAGATGAAGGTTTTGTTGAGAAACTCAAGCCAGGAGATGTTTTTGTTTTAGGAGGATCAACATATACTTTTAGATTTTCAAGAGGGATGGTTGCACAAGTAGCAGCTTCTTCTCAGCGTCCACCTACAGTTCCTCGTTGGTTCTCAGAGATGCTTCCTTTGTCTTTTGATTTAGCAAATGAAATAGGAAAATTTAGAAAAATAATGAGTGACAAATTCAATCAGGGGTTTAGTAAAAAGCAAATCTTAACTTTTGTAGAAGATTATCTTTATATTGGCCAAAAAGCAGCAAACGCAATCTATGAATACTTCTATCAACAATATAATTTCTCAGAAATTCCATCTAACACAAGAATAATTGTTGAACATACAAAAGATGTACGTGGCAACATAATTGTTTTCCATACTTTGTTTGGAAGAAGAGTAAATGATTGCTTATCTAGAGCAGTTGCCTTCGCTATCTCCAAAACACAGCATAGAGATGTTGAAATTGGAATCAATGATAATGGTTTTTATGTACGTTCAGATAAAAAATTCGATTTGATGAAAGCTTTCAAAAGAATCAAAGCAAATGAACTTAGGCAAGTAATGGAATTTGCAATAGACAAGACAGAAGTTTTCAAAAGACGTTTCAGACATTGTGCAACTCGTTCATTGATGATATTAAGAAACTACATGGGAAGAAAAAAACATGTAGGAAGGCAGCAAGTAGGTTCAATGATCTTAATGGCTGCATTAAAAAGAATAGATCCTAATTTTTCAATCTTAAAAGAAGCCAAAAGAGAGGTTCTTGAAGATCTGATGGATATTGAGAACACTAAGAAAATCCTCAAAGGCATTGAGAATAAAGATATTAAATTTGAAGAAATACATACAGACATTCCATCTCCATTTGCCTTTAATTTAGTTATACAAGGATATACAGATATATTAAAAATAGAAGACAAGATTGAATTCTTAAAAAGAATGCATCAAAATGTTCTTGGAAAACTATCTTTGAAAAAAAATATTGATCCTGATCAATTAAAAATAGATAAACCTGCAGAAGAATTTGATTATGAGAAGATTTGGGACCGGACAGAGTTAACAGAGAAAGAAAAGGAGGAAGAAGAACTTAAAAGAATGGCTCTAAATCTTAAAAAAGTTCCAAGATTTGTAAAACAAGAATTAGTAGATATAATAGAAGGAAAGGATTTTATAGATGAACGAGTCTTAAGAGCGATACATAAGTACAAAAAGGAAATTAAAAAAGATTGGCCTAAAAAACTTCAAGAATTTGTATTCAAAAAAGGTGACATAGATTGAGAATAGAACAAGTACTTAAGAAACTAGAAAATAAAAAACAAGCAAAGTTATTACAAGGATTCTTCAAAACAGGAAATGGTCAATATGGAGAAGGAGACATTTTTTTAGGGATAAAAGTTCCAGAGCAAAGAAAAGTAGCAAAAAAATATTTGCATTTATCAATAAAACAAGTTGAAAAACTGCTTCATTCTAAAATCCATGAACATAGGTTAACTGCTTTGATAATCTGGACTTATCAGTTTAAAGAAGCAGATGAAAAAACAAAAGAAAAGATCTACAAAACATACCTTAAGAATACAAAATGGATAAACAACTGGGATCTAGTTGATGTTACTTGTAATAGGATTGTGGGATTTCATCTTTTAGACAGAGACAGAAAGATTCTCTATAAACTAGCCAAATCAAAAAATATTTGGGAAAAAAGGATTGCTATAGTATCAACTGGTGTTTTTATTGTCAAGAGATCAGACTTCAAAGATACAATAAAGATATCAGAGATCTTGATGAATGATAGCCATGATTTGATACATAAGGCTGTTGGTTGGATGTTAAGAGAGATGGGTAAGAAAGATGAGAAAGCCCTTACTAAATTTCTGGATAAATATCATAAAACAATGCCTCGTACAATGTTAAGATACTCACTTGAAAGACTTTCTGATTCTAAAAAGAAGTTTTACATGCAAAAGTAAAAACTTTTTAAATAACGTTTAATTCTAAATTTCAATAGGGGGAACATATAAAATGACATCAGACTTTTTTCGAGGATTTATACAAAACAAACCAGACGCTTCTGAAGATCTAAGATTAGATTTTCCAAAATTATTTGATTTAATGGTTGGAGAATTTGAAAGAGATGATCCCAATATATATTCGAAAAAACACGAAAAAACACATCCAAAAAAACAAGATTGGATATCTGATGAAGATGAAAAAGTCAATCCAGATGTAGTAAGTTGGGAACTAGAACAAGATAGAGAAAAAAATCCAACATGGGGAGCCTTTGCACAAAGAGAAGAACCATATTCTTTTGACCCAGGAGATTATATTGAATATTTAATAATGGTCAATGGGGGCTATGAAACAGAAAATCCAATAAAAAAAGTTCATGGATTTGAAATGATCGAGGCTAGAGATGAGTTGATATTAACAGCAAAAAGAAATACTCGTTACTTTTGTATGTATGATCCAAAACAAGAGTTTATACTATTCACATATGATCAGATGGAAAGAAGATCAGTATTATTGCCAGAAGGTGTTGATAGATTTGAATTCAATAATGAAATAAGTAATGCAAGGGTATTCAGGGAACTCATAATAACATATAACGCAGCAGAGGCCTTTAAATCCGAAGGAAATCTAACAAGTTTAGATTCTTGTTTATTCACAGTTCAAGATGTAGGGGGTAATGTTGGACTAAGGGGAATAGAACAGTATGCTAGACATGTAATGGAAGCAGCACTACTTAATTCAGGTAAACTGACTACTGATCCTGCAGAAGTAGAAGAATATGTTCAGAAATACAATCTAAAATGTTTTTTAGATTAATTTGCATTCCTGACTAAATTTAGAAAAGGGGCTTTTTTGGATAGGAGAGAACAGATTTCTAAACATAGGTTTTTAAACTTTAAACATTTAATCTAAAAAATGAATATAACTAAAAACATAAAAATAATAGATTTAGCATTATACTTAACTAAATATAAAACTTTAATTATCTCTGATACCCACCTTGGTTATGAAGAATCTTTAAACAAACAAGGAGTAATGATTCCTCACTTTCATTTCAAAGATTTGATTCAGAGATTAGAACCTATTCTAAAGAAAATAAAGCCAGAAACAATCATAATCAATGGAGATGTCAAGCACGAACATGGAACTATTTCTAATCAAGAATGGCGCCACGCAGTAAGATTAATTGACTTCTTAGGAAGATACTGCAAAAAAATAATCTTGATTAAAGGCAATCATGACAAAGTCTTAGGGCCGATTGCAGAGAAAAAGAAAATCACAACAGCAGATCAATTAGTAATAGGCAATATCCTAATTACACATGGTCACAAACTAATAAAAGAACTAAAAGGAATCAAAACAATAATCATTGGACATGAACATCCAGCAATTTCCTTTGAACAAAGACCAGGAGAAAACTTCAAATGCTTCCTAAAAGGAACCTACAAAAGAAAAACTTTGATTGTAATGCCTTCCTTGAACTTAGTAACACAAGGCTCAGATGTAACAAAAGAAAAACTATTATCTCCATTTTTAAAAGATATTTCTAATTTTGAGGCTTTTGTAGTTGGAGATAAAATTTATAATTTTGGGAAGCTAAAAAACCTCTAAAATCCCAAAGGTTTTTAAACCCTTATTTTATTACATTTTATATGAAATCACTAGTTATAGGGGGAACAAAAGGTTTTGGAAAAGAAGTATCATCTGAACTCTCAGAAAGGGGTTATGATAATATTACTGTTGCTAGATCTAGGGCTGACTATAGCTGCGATGTAACTAATAAAGATAAATGGAGAACAACACTTAAAGCTATCAAAGCAGATCATGATTCTTTAGATTTTATTGCTTGTATTGTTGGTGGAACTGAAGCAAAGCATAAATCACAGCTAACAAAACAAGACTGGGAAAAAAATCTTTTAAAAAATCTTACTTATGTTGCAACTGTTTTTGAAGAATTAGGAGCTAAACTGCTTAGTTCTGAAGATCCAAGAGCAATAACTATCGGAAGTCAATGGTCATATAAACTCGGCAATCCTTATTTACTTCCTTATACAATTGCAAAACAATACTTAAGAGCATTCACAGGACAGATTGCAGAAAACACTCCAGATTTGACAATAAACCATTATTGTATGCCTGCGATGGACACATCTGGTTATTGGAGAGTAAGAAAATCTTTCAAAAATATTGGAAAAGAAGAGATAATAGATGAGTTTGGATTAACAGAACCAAATGTGATTGCTCATTCATTGGTAGATCATATTTTAAAAACAAGAACCTCTGGTGAAACATTAGTTATGGGCTCTGAAGGAGAGATCCAGCATCTTTCTGAAATTCTTGAAGAAAAATTACTGCCTTCTGTATAATCTTTATATTATTTTCAGAATACAAATATTCCGAAAGTAATATAAACAATTCATAATTATTCCTTCTTATGGAATTAAAAGACATAAGAGATGTTAGAAAGAAATTCAATCTGACACAAGTAGATTTAGCAAAGAAATCTGGTGTATCACAAAGCCTTATAGCTAAGATAGAGGCAGGAAGATTAGATCCAACTTATTCTAATGCAAAAAAGATATTCACAGCCTTAGAAGAATTATCAAAAAAAAATGAGGCAAAAGCAGAAGAGATCATGATAAGGCAGGTTGTTTCAGTCAAGCCAGACTCTCCAATCACAGACGCCATAAAACAGATGAGAAAATATGAGATTTCTCAAGTTGTAGTTGTAGAAGAAAATAGATTAGTTGGATTCATCTCAGAAAAAGATGTCTTGGATGCATTCACAGAAGGAAAAAAGAACCTAAAAGCAAAAGATGTCATGGAAGATTCTCCACCAACAATAACAAAAGATGCTTCTTTGACAATAATTACTGATTTACTAAAACATTATCCTATTCTTGTTGTAGTAGAAAAAGGAAAAAGTATTGGTGTTATAACAAAATCAGATGTTCTTATCAGAGTATATAAGACAGGATTTTTTTAAACTGTTCTGGATAACCTACTCAGATAACTATAAATTTTCATTCCAGATTCCTCAAGACTTTTAGAATTCTTAACATCTTCTGCAATCTTTTTTGTTAACAAAGAACAACCATCTCTAAAATAAGCATTAAGTCCTGATTCAAACAACTCATCTCCTTTTTCCTTGTCTTCTAAGAAAATATGATTTGTCATGCACAAAAGTTCAGCAAGGTCTAATGCTTTATAATCTGCTTTAAGTAGATCATCCATTCCTAAAATATCTATACTGTCTTCAAAATCATGATAAACAATTCTTTTTGTATTGCCTAAGAAAGAAGAATTCCCATAATGGAAAAACAAATGAACTATATCCTTATCATGCAACTCTTTCAAAGCTTCAAACTGGCTTGCTATAACATCATTTAATTTTTCTAAATCTAAAGAATTATGTACATGATATGCCATAATCTCATTATTATCTGGTATTAAAGACACATAAGCATATGTTTCTTCTCCCTTGTATGTAAAAGGATATTTTATTTTAGCAATTGGAACAGGAGCCAGTACTCCCCTTTCAAAACACTTTTCTTCTAAATCAACTTCTGTTTCTATTTCTTCTTTCCTCATAGCACCACTTGGCCTAGTTTTTGGTTTAAAGTAATCTACTCTCCTTCCTTTTTCAAATTCAAAGGATCTTATAAACATTGGATTAATCTTATCAATAATTTTTTTGAAGAAATATGCCCTGCTTGTATTATGACTGATTTTTTTCATGCAAATAGGCATTCCTGCATCATCAGGATAAGTCAAAGGAGATGGCATAAATACCTTATCCTTCTCTGGAGGGATATAATGATGTCCTTTGACTTTTACAAATTTATATTCAACCCCATTATAGGTCTGAGGCTCATCAAGCTTAAAGTCGAGATTTCGCTGCCCTCTTAATTTTATATCTAATTCACCAAGTAAATCCCATATCTTGCTGGTATCTGGATCAAACACCCTGTCAACTTTATGCTTATCTGATTCTGATAATGCCCTAAGATACTCCCATTTTAAATCTAAGAAAGGATTTTGTTCAGTCTGTTTTAGCATAATTCAATAGAATGAGAAACTCTTTAAAAACCTTCATGAAAATATTTACTCATAAAAATGATCTTTCATATCAGGATCATAGGGTTTCAAGCATAAACAATTAAGTGCTCTTCCATTAGTTGTTCTCAACTGATGAGGTGTTTTTTGTTCAACAAATATAAACGAATCTTTACCTAAAATTTGTTCAGAACTTGAAATTTTATCTCTTACTGCCCTCCCTCCCAAAATTGTCTGCCCTGCAAGAGATAGAAAACCCTCTCTAGTATTATCATGATAATGATTAGAAGTTTTTCCATTAGGTTTTATATTTTGCAATAAAAGTGCAACAGGAGCTTCTCCTTTTACTGGTTCTTCAGGTCTATTAATTATCCATTCATATACAGCATCTGATTGACTAGAATGAGACATTTTTCCTTTGTGTTTTTCTGCTGTAGGAGAATAAAAAACAAATTCTTCATTTATATCTAATTCTTTTGAAGATAAAGAATGATAAATATCATCTAAACTACTCTCTGTTATACCTCTCACTACAATCAAATCAACAAATTCCTTTAATTCAGCAAGTTTACCTATATCTTCATCTCTAATCTCAAAATTCAAAGCAACAACATGTTCTTTTTCATCTTCTTCTAAAGAATCAGTAATAGGCACCAATCTAAAGATAGTATTCTTAATCTGACCATATCTTGGAATAATTGTTATTTGCATGAAAATAATTGGTTAGGGGTAGTTTAAAAAACTTTTTCTTTAGATAGTTTTAAATAACCCTTAACTAATTCAATTCTATGAAAAAACTTTTACTGTTGTTGTTAATTCTAACAGGCTGTACTTACATCCAGCCCATTCCCCAAAATGAAACTATTCCAGAAGTTATACAAGAACCAGAAGTTACTATACCAGAAGAACCAGAGATAGAATACTATCATTGGAAAGACATGCCCATTACATATTATATTGTTAATGAAGATAAATGCGGTGATTATGAATCTAGAAAGATCATAAGAGCATTTGATGAGATTTCTGATACTACAGATGGTATTGTAAGTTTTGAAAAAATAGATCAACCAGCCAATATTGACATAACTTGTTCTTTTATTGAAGATTGTTATAAAGTAACTGTAGATATAAGAAGAGAAGAAGGGGTTATATATCACTATGAAACAATCTGCGCCCATAAACTAGGTGAAGCAAGAATCACAAAAAGACAAGGATTTGAAATCCTAAAAGCAGAGATCAAACTCATTGGATTGGGCGGATTTGCAGAAACAAAAGGAACAGGAACATCTGGATTTTACATAGGCACTTGCGGACATAACAATGTTGAGATCCATGAAATACTTCACACATTTGGATATAGCCATATAAACAACACAAAATCAATAATGTATCAATCAGAAGAAGGTGTTGGCCTGACAATACAAAAAGAAGGTGCCTGCACTGGAAACAAAAAAATAATTGATGAAGAGATTGTAGAAGGTTTGGTTGAAGTATATTCTTTGATTTGATTTCCACAAACCTTTAGTTCAAAAACAAAGTTTTTGAATCTATGTTTGGCAAAGCCAAACGTTTAAATACCCTCAATAAACATATATTTCTATGAAACAACTATATCAAGAGTTAATTCAAAATATAATAGAGAAACATCCAACCAAAATTCAATTAAATAGATTAAAACATAAGCTATGTAAAAAATACAAAGTAAAAAAACATCCTACTGATATTCAAATTCTTCTTCACGCAACTCCAACCCAAGCAAGAAAACTAAAACTAATTACAAAGCCAACAAGAACTATTTCAGGAGTTGCAGTTGTTGCAGTTATGTCATATCCATTTTCTTGTCCGCATGGAAAATGCCTGATGTGTCCTGGTGGCCCTGCTTCTCCACAAGGAGATATTCCACAATCTTATACAGGAAAAGAACCAGCTACAATGAGAGCATTAAGAAATGAGTTTGATCCATACAGACAAATCATGAACAGACTAGAACATTACATTGTAATGGGACAAAATCCAGAAAAAGTTGAATTAATAATAATGGGGGGTACATTCCCATCATTTAAAAAATCTTATCAAGAAAACTTCATAAGACTCTGCTTCAAAGCAATGAACGATTTTTCAGAACTTTTTTACAAAAACAACAAATTCGATTATAAAAAATTCAAAGATTTTTTCGAACTTCCAGGAGCAGTTGACGATCCAGATAGAGCTAAACATATTAAAGCAAAATTGCTAAAACTAAAAAGATCAAAATCAAATCTAAAACAAGAACAAAAGAAAAACGAATCTTCAAACATTAAATGTGTTGGCTTAACCTTAGAAACAAGGCCTGATTATGCACTAAAAAAACAAGCAGATGAAATGCTAAGATTAGGATGCACAAGAGTAGAATTAGGAGTTCAATCTGTTTATGATAAAGCACTAAAATCAATTAAACGTGGTCACAAAGTAAAAGATACAATAAAATCTTTCAAGATTCTAAAAGATCTAGGATTTAAGATTAATGCTCACTACATGTTAGGCCTTCCAGGAATAACTCCAAGTCAAGATCTAAAAGGATTAAAAGAACTTTTTGAAAATCCAGATTTTAAGCCAGACATGCTAAAGATATATCCATGCATGGTGGTTGAAGGAACAGAACTATACAAATTATACAAAAAAAAGAAATTCAAGCCCTTAACAACAACTAAAGCAGCAAAAATCATAGCACAAGCAAAAAAATTCATTCCAAAATATGTAAGAATCATGCGTATACAAAGAGACATCCCAACCTACATGACAGCAGCAGGTGTTGATAGAACTAATCTAAGACAATATGTAGAGATTATCACAAAAAAAGAAAAAATCAAATGCAAATGCATAAGATGTAGAGAAGTGGGTAGAGCACAAAAAATAGCAAAGCCAAAAATAACAACAATGTATTATAATGCAAGCAAAGGAAATGAATTTTTTATTGAAGCAGTAGACAAATATAATAACTTATTCGGATTCTGCAGACTAAGATTCCCATCATCTTCCCTAAGAAAAGAAATAACAGATGATGCAGCACTAATCAGAGAGCTTCATGTTTATGGCCCAGCAACAGGAATTGGAAAATCAGGAAAAATTCAACATAAAGGAATAGGCAAAGCATTACTAAAAAAAGCAGAAAATATTGCAAAAACATATCATAAAGATAAAATAATCATAATCTCAGGAATAGGTGTAAGAAACTATTATAAAAAATTAAAATATAAAAAACAAGGGCCTTATATGGTCAAAAAGATTTAAGGCTGAACATATCTATATCTTCTTTTCTTTGTCTTTTTTGCAGGTTTTTTTCTTAAATGCCTTTTTATTACAACTCTTTTTGTTGGTTTTCTTTTTACTGGCCTTCTTTTCGTTGCTGTTTTTCTAACAACCCTTCTTACTGTAACTGTTTTTCTTTTAGGCTTTTTCTTAGGCTTCCTTTTAGCTGCTCTCCTAATAGTTTTTCTAGTAGAACCAACACCATAAAGTATTCTCCTTAACAGACCTATCTCAGTCCTCTCCTTCTCATCTATGCTTTTTAATCCTCTTAATTCTAAATTTTCCTTGCCAAGAATCTCCTTCAACCTTTTATTCAATTTAGATTGGCTTATTACAAGATAGATAAGTATTGAGAATAACAGGATCAATATTAATGTTAAAACAAATATAAGTTCAACCAATGGAATGTCTATACCAAATACAAAGACCATTTAATTCACCTCTTCTTTTTATTTTTATTTTTCTTCTTTAAAAAACTTCCTATTTCTTCTTGATATTTAAAAGTAAGCCAAATAACATACCAAAGAAGCAATGCAGCAATTACTATAATTACAAATGTTTCTGCAATAGGAGCAATACGCTTGAGTTTTGAAGGTGGAAGTGTTATTGGAACATATTCTCCTAAGTCAAGCATAAAGTGATCTTTGTCTCCTCCAATATGCGGGGGCTCTTTAGGAACCAATCTTATCCTAACATCTGCTTTTCCTTCTTTAATTCCAAGATAAGTCAGACTAATATCATTTTCATCATTTCCGTCCAAATCAACAAACTCTGTCTCAAGTAATCTTATCCTGAAATTCTGGATCTCTGAAGTTACACTCAAATCAACATAATTCTCATCAAAACTTCTGATGTAAACAGCATGTACTTCATCTTCATATTTAAATTCATAAAGAGTTTCTTCTCCTTGCAATATCTGATCTTCTATAAATCCATTCAACACTACTGTTGTATTAGCTTCTGCTAATTCATATCTTTCAATATCTAATATATCTCCTTTCTGATAAAGAACTGCTCTAACAATATATTCTTCAACTTCCATAACATCATGGATCCAATAATCTTTGATAACAACAAGGACTTTTCTTCCTGAAACATCATAAGAAGTCAAATAATCAACAATAAAATCTTCTTCCTCTGCATAAGATTTTCTATAAACATTAAGTTCATATTCTAATTGGCTCTTATTTTCATCTTGATCTGTATTATTATAGATAATACAAAGCCTCATTACATCATTTTCAAAATAATATTTTCTGTCTGTAAGTACAGTTACTTCAGGAAGTTTTGTAACAAAGCTTGCAACATCAACATCCCACACATTTCCAACTCCTCCTATAAATGGTATCTCCAAATGTTCATTAATCACAACATAATCATAATTACAATGACAATTCTCAAATTCAAATTCTACAAGCTTCATCTCACCAACTCCAAGATATCCTATTGTTTTATTATCAAAACACCATCCAGTGATATTACCAACTCCAAGCTCAACACCTGATAAAGGAACATCTCCTATATTTTCAACTTTTACAAGAACAGTGAATCCATCATCCTGTAAATTAATATCTGGAGGATATCTGATTACATCTACATCAATTCCTGTAACTTCTACTTCAGGAATCTCTTCTGGAGGAGTATAGCTACTTCCTCCACCTCCACCACCGCCGCCTCCTGGTGGGCTTGGTGGACTGCTGCAATTAGAAGTATTAAAACTACAACTTGAGGTACAGCTTAAATTTCCACTAGCATAACCTAATCCAATGCAAGTTTGTCCTGAAAGATTTCCACTATCACATTGCTCTCCTGGATCAACAAAACTGTTTCCACAATTATAAACATATAATTGGAATGTGTTTGATGCTGTGACATTAGTAGAATCATTTGCATAGCAGGTTGTATTTCTTACTCCACTCCAATTAATATCAGGAATAAAACTAACTTGATTGCTTCCATCAATAATAATTGTAATATTGCTGACATTATCACATGTATATGTTAAAGGATCTGCATCAATATCTCCAAAATAACTATCAAGATCAAAGGCATCTGTATTGTTTGTATTCATCTGCCAAGCTTGATCAGGGATATTAGAGATTAAGATAGGAGGATTATTTGCAGGAAGGGTTACATTACCGCAACTGACAACTTGTTCATAATATCTTGGGCTCCAGCTGTTGATATACCAGCTAGGTATAAAAAATAAAGTTATATTGTTTGCAGAGCCATTATCCACAAAATAACTAATAGAATCTCCATCATCTAATTGCCTGTATGTTTCAGTATGTTTATCATCATTCAAAGTTCTGTCAAAAGAGATATCATGAACAGTATATTTCTCGCTGTTTGTCAAAGTAAGTATCTCTTTGTTTGTGAAAACTGGATGGCTTGTAAGCTGGCATGAAAAAGGCTCAGTAGATCTAACTTCTAGATCACAAGTAGTTGAATTTGCTATAACTTTTTGATGCTCAAAATGATAAACTAATTGATTACAATCAACATTATAAAAATCTCCAATACTTTTTCCAGATACTTCCTGGCTTATAACCCCAATCCTAAACCAATAGCCTCCCTCAATCTCAGTCCACCAATAAGTCCCATTAACTCCAGTAGTGTCATGCTCAACCTCTACTCTGCCATATGTCCTTACAGGATATTTCTCATATCTGCATTCAATTGTAGCATTCTTAGCAGGTTCATTTGGTGTCAGATAATGCCCAATATTCCATACTCTAACTAGATTAAAAAGAGTAGTAGTTTCATTAGAGATATATAATTCATCCAGATAATTTGCTTCTCCATGTCCATATTCTACTTTACAATCAGTTATTTTATTATCAGGGGTACAGACAAAAGTAAAATCCTCTGAAAAGCTCGTATTGCTTGTCAAAAGTGATTTATACCATGTTCCATCTACACAACTGCTAGGAGAATCCAGTTTAAAATATTTAGTAGAACCAGCAGGAATAACACAATTAACAAAGCTTGCATTGATTATAGTACAGTCTGTTCCAGATAATGAAAATCCAGAAGGGATTGTTGCACTAACTTGAACTGCACTTGCCCCATTATTTGTCAGTGTCTGATTATGAACTCTTGATTCTCCAGGAGGAAAGTTCATCCTATCTGAATAATAATCTATTGAAGAGTACACAGAAGGGATAATTATCATCATCATCAAACATAAAACAAGTTTTCTCATTTCCCCACCACCTTTTCTTTAAGAATCAGAACTTTTACTTTTCTGTTTGCATATTTTTTAGGGATAATAATCCTAGTACTTGTACTATAAGAATCAACCTTTTTTTCTATTACCTCTTCTACTCCTTCTACTTCAACTTTCATAATACATTGACAATGTCTAATATATGTATCTACAATGTATTATAGTATATAAAAGTTTTGATTTTAATAGTTAAATAAAGATAAAAAATTAAGAAAAAAAGAAAACTTTGAGGTCTCCTCAAAGTCTGTTGAGCTTGACTCAACTTAAAAATTATTTAGGCTTCGATAACAAATAAAAGCTTATTGCAACAACACCGATCAATCCTGCCAAAATCAACACCCAGCTAAAATCTCCGCCGCCAGAAGTTTCTGCTTGAACTTCATTCTCTACTTTCACTAATCTCATTGCAGCTTCATTCAATTTATCATTAGCAGTTCTTAACTTATCTGCAGCTGAAGTTAAATCTCCATTATCTAAGTCTCTCTTAGCAGATTGTTGCAATCCAAATGCGTCTGTAACCAAGAAGACTAATTCTTCATCAAACTCTTGCAGCCTGGTTATTGCATTAAGAATATCCTGGAAATTATTAGTTACAGTATTGCTGATATTCAAGATAGCTTGATACAAGTCCCATGCAGTTACATTTCCCCACCTGGTTCCATTGATATAATTAACAACATTTAGGACTTCATTAACAGTATTGTTGATGTCTATTGTATTTGTCTCTATTCTAGTTAAGTACTCACAAACACTACCACTGTAATTATTCAATGGATCAGAACAGTTCAATGAAACACTCAGATTTCCTACATTGACGCTTATATTATTAATCAAACTCCATGTATAATTGAAGTCATTCGCAATAGACTGATTCATTACATATAATGTATTGTTTATTGAATTCACTGAATTATTGATGTTATTTACAGTTATAGTAAGTTCATTAACAGAATTATTAATATCCAATGTGATATTACACAACATACTGTCCACTGAACCATTACAATTCAACAAGTCAATTATAGTCTGTGTATCTCCATAGATTAATTGTGAATAATTCCATATATTGTTCACAGTTGTATTCATTATCTGGATTGTCTGCCACATATTAGAAGAGGTTTCATTAATTGCATAAAGTAGCTCACACATCTTATTTGTTGCAGCTCCCAGTGTACAATTAAACTGCTCTAATATTACTGTAAGGTTGCATGATCCTAAAGCACAAGTTACATTTTCTGTCAATGATCTATTGCTGTAATTCCAAACTTCAAATCCAAAGTCAATTGGAATACACCAATCCCACTCAACCAAGCTTTCATTAGCTTCAATAACCCATGCTGTTCCATCATTTGAGGAATTTAATGTATAATTCAAATTTACAAGAGGATCTAAAGCAATCTTCCAGCCATCTGCTGTTCCAGAACAACCATCACATTCAAACATCACAGACATGTTTGATCCATAAACCTCTTTTCCAAGAATATCTGTACATTCCCATTTGAATTGATCAGTTTGATAGCTTCCTTGACCAACATCAAGTACATCTATCAAAGTACATCCTGCTTCTGTCTCTGGATTTCCAGATCCATCATAATCATTACAGATATATACTTCAAGAACATCTGTTCCAGTAACAGTCGATGTAGTTGGAGCTACTCTATAACAAGTCCTATACAAATCAACTGTTCCTGTATATAATCCAGGATAATCTGCTCTCAACCAATTTGTTCCATAAACTTGATTAAAATTAGAGCTTGCTAAGGAATTATTATACCATGCTGTTTGATTCCATCTACAAGCAACTCCTCCTCCAGCTCCTCCAATACCACCAGTAACTGTAACATTAAAAGATGCTACAGGCGGATAATAAGTTAGATTTCTAGAGAAATAATTCCATACTTTAAAAGGTAAGTTTGCTATTGATTGATTTATCTCTACTGATAGATTCCATATATCATTTACAGTAAGATTTATCAAATTAGTTGTATCATAGATCTGATTTAATGTTGTATTCATATTTATCAATATATTGATGATATTAATTATATTTGTCGGCACACCCATGTTAGCAGAAACATTAACAGGCATGTCAAGATATTGTATATACTCTTGAGGGTTGTATGCATTAGCTTCCCAGCAAGTTACATATTGTACTTTCGCTCCTTGTGATAAAGCCAAGCTAGTGATGTTTGGTGCGTTTGTTGTATCAAATCTTGCAACCAACCCTATTGTTTCGCTTTGTCCTGCTTGAAGCTCTGTCTTTTCTATTCTAAATTGATCTCTACCAACTCCCCATAACTCCCCCCTAGTTCCAATAAATGTTGCATAAGGTGGTGCTTCTATTTCTATGATAACCTCTTTTACATCATATTGTTCTGTATTAGTGATTGTATAAGAAATAACAACTTCCTGGGTTCCATTTCCAACTGTTCCTGTAACTGTTGAAGCAGTTATATTAAATGGTTCTCTATTTCTTAATTCTAGATCAAATGAATCTTCTGCAATAGAGATATTACCTCCAGCAGCAGGCAATATATATTTTATATCAGTGCAATTAATACTGATATTTTGTCCAACACTAAATTCACCAGCATCAAAATCCATTCCAATATAACCCATTCTTTCCCATGAGCCAGTAACAAGGCTGATAAAATAATCAAGAGTCCATAATCCTCCGGATTTAGTGATATTATTAACAAGATGTTCTCTAACAACTGTCCTGTCAGGATAAGTACATGTAAAAGTTACATTCTCAGCATCAGCATTAGCTAATCCAAAATATTGCTGGATATTCAATACTTTATGCAAGAAATTTAATTCAAATAAAGTTCCATTAGGAAGATAAGCACAGCCGCTTCCAGTATGACCTGATCCAGCTAACCCAGATCCAAAACTGTCAAAGAAATAATTGCCCCTACCTCTTCCAAATTCTACTAAAGTGTGAAATATTTCTTCATCTTTTATCTTGAGGAATTTAACAGAAGTTGCAGTGTAAGAATTATTTGTTGATGGTGTTACAGTTGTAACTTTGTATTCAGCATCACTTGAATTAGATAATAATTGGTAACTTGCTGAATTGCCTGCAGCAAGATCACATGATATCAAACTTGGGTTAATAAAAGAACAACCGCTTAATGTTCCAAAAGTCCAGCCAGTCGGTCTATTGACATTTATCTGAGTAGTATCTATGTCTGTATTTGTCACATTGACAGTGTGTGTTTCACCGCTCCAATAGTTTAGTTTATCTGCAAACTGAACAATTTCATCAGCAGCAAAAACAAAAGAACTCAACATAATTAACATAAATAAATAGATGACTGTTTTTTTCATATCCTCACACCTCTAAATTGGATTAATATCCTCTTATGTCTTTATAAAATTTTCTATTTAATTGTCTTATTTAAGGACTATTAGATGTTCATCCTCTTTTTTTCTCTTTTTTTCTCTTTTTTTCTTTATTTTAGTTTTTATTTTGTCTGCTAAGATATTATATCTTCTTTTTTTAGCTTTCTTTCTTTTCTTGGTTTTTTCTTTCTTGCCCTTTCTTCCTTTGATTTTATCAATTAAAATCTCATAACGTCTTTTTCCTGCTTGCTTTTTGCTTTTTGCTTTTTTCCTAGTAACTTTTCTCCTTGATCCAGGTGCTAAGTACCCTGACTTAACTACTCTAATTAATAAGATCAATATTCCAATAAGTACTGTAAACATCATCAACAACATGATGAATAACACCAATCTCCAATCTAACAATAGATCTTTAAATTTCTCAAGCGGAGTTTTAGCTTTTCCTAATTCTTTTAAGTCTCCGATAAAAGATCCAGTTAATCTATCTCCAAATCTTGCTTCCAGCTCACCTTGTATTGCATTGAACTCTCTCTCAGCATCTTCACTAGACATCTTTCCATTTTCTAGATAATTTATAACCTTGGTCATGCTATTTACAGAGTCTGTTATCAAAAATATCTCTTCTTCACTAAACTCTTGCATATACTCCATATCTGTCAATAACTTAAGAAGAGCTTGTCTATTCTCTTTGATCAAACTCAATAATTCAACATTAACAGTATAATTAATATCTTGTAATAATTCTTCCCAAGCAACCACAACAACAATTTCTCTGGCTGTTCTGCTTTTGTCTAGATAAGTAGCACTCCAATCCAAATAATACACACCTGTTTCATTAAATGCTCCATCCAAATAGATAATGCCATCCTCTACCTGAACTTCTGATGTATACGTCTGCGTTGTGCCATTTAGTTTTAGAACAA
>JAZGHU010000037.1:0-43391 GCA_036481345.1 Candidatus Woesearchaeota archaeon | reverse complement strand
ATCATATCCATCTTTATTTTATGGTGTTCTAATCTCGGCTTGATTTTCTTTGGTTTTACTTTTTTTGCTTCCATCTTTTTTATCTCTTTCCTTTTTCTCTTTCCACTATTTCGTTTCTTCAGAATATTCATGATTTTATTCTTTTCTACAAAAAGAAGAGTTGCTGATAAAGCAGCCATAGCAAAAGCCACCCCTACTATAACTATTATTATTGTCTTCATAGGAACATTTGCTGTTTCAGTTATCTCTGCTATGTGTGCTCCTATTGGCAGGTTCTTGATAAAAGATGATACAAATAATATCAATATAAGACTAGCCAAAGTTATATGAAGTGTAGTTATCACTTTCTTTTTAGTTTTAGATAGATGTGATTTCTTGAGAGCAGTCAGTGTTATGAATATTATCAATAACAAGATTGTTGGCAGTAAGTAATATGGATTAGGTCCCTTATATGGCAGAACCTTGATAGCTTCTCCTGTTATAGAAGGTATTCCAGAACCTTTTGTTTCATTTTCAGCCAGCCCATCTCCATTATTCTGATTAGCTTCACAAGATCTAATCTCTTCTGGCTTTAATGTTTCTGTTCCGCATTCATTAAAGTCAAAGCATAATCTGGTCTGTTGATCATTAGCACAATCAGACCAAGATGTGCATGTCCAGCTTTCTAAACATTCTTCTACTATAACTGGAGCAGAAGAGCTTCCTCCTCCTCCACCACTTTTCTTTACAGGAGCAGTATAATCTAATGTGAAGTCCCAGGTTATTGAGCTGTTTGTTGAATTATCTGGATTGGTACATTCTACTGACCAATTATAATCTCCATTTGCTAAAGTTTTTGTGAAGGTTTCTGTTGTATTTGGAGTTATGTTAGTATTTGTTTGATCCACTGTTCCATTTATTACCAATGAACAATTTGTAACATTATTTGATACATTATAGTTGAATGTAACAGTTGTTGAAGAGGTTATTATATAATGATTGATTGGAGACATTAATTTAATATTAGATGTTTGAGGTGGAACTCCTACTATTGTTTCATTATCTTCTCCTGTTGCGCCATCTGATTCTCCATCATTAGGAGTTACAACTGCTTTCCATATTTCTCCTGCTGTAGTTAATACATGTGATATTGTATTTGTTGTTAATCCTGGTTGTAATATATTATTTTTATACCATTCATATGAATAAGTAATTGTATCATTATCTAAATCTGAACTTGATGAAGTTATTGATGCTACTAAATCTTGATCTGCATTTGGATTGTTTGGAAGTAAATCTATTATAGGGGATGTTGGTAAAGAGTTTTGAATTGTTTTTGTTATGCTTTTTTCTATTCCATAAGCTATACCATCAAATGGAATAATTGAGCAATTCCATGTTTCTCCTTTTGAAGTATTTGCACTTCCTAAACTTATTGAAGTCAGAGTTCCATTTGTTACATTCATTGTTCCTGTTATTACTAGAGTTGAGCCATTATACCAAGTGTAATTAACACTTAAACTGTCATTATCCTCATCTGTTACTGTAAATGTACAATTTAAGTTGTTATTGGTATATGCTGTTGCAGGTGTTATTATTGGGGTTGTTGAGTTAGGCAGGCTATTTGCGATGAATATCTCTACATAGACATAATCAAATTCTTCTTTTGGATCTGTTCCTGAACCTGTTCCTTCTCCAAACCAGATTGCATTTGTCTCTGTGGATAAATCTAAGGTTATATTATACCAATCTCCTGTTCCAGAAGTTACTGTAAAATTTCCTAAAGGAGTTGTTCCTAATGTATCTGATTGTGCATATATCCCTACTGTAATTCCATTAACTTGTTTAGCATAAATTTTCAATATACTTTGATTAGTTATATTATGAGTGAAGTTAAGATAAAGTTTCTTACTAGCATCTTTCACATCTGCTGAATAATAATTGTCATCTTTTGAAATTAAGAAGCTAAGTACATCAGATCCAACATGTATTGCTGAAGTAAGGTTCGCAGTAATATTATCTTCTCCAAATCCTGGGTCTGTGCTGTTTAAAGTTATAATGTAATCTTGTCCTGGGTTGATTATTTTAGACAATATCCAAGTTCCTTCACATGTTCTTGATGTGAAATTCCAATCAACACATTTGTAAAGAACATTTGAAGTTGCAGATGCTGTAACTGTAACTGTAAATGTTTGTCCTGGACTTAAGTTAATCAATGGATTGATTGCATAAAGATCAATATAGCCTTGGTTATCTGCTGGATTATCTATGTCTATAATCTGATTTAATGGTTCTGTTATATTTACATTAGTGAATTCAATTTCTTTTATTTTATTGTTTTGAGGGACAATTCTAATTGTGTATTCTTTATTATGATCTACATTTAAGTTGTGGGAATTGGCTGTTTGATTATATACTGTTGAATTATCAGATTCATCAATTATGATTATTGTTGTATTTATTGGATTGCTTGAAGCATCTTCAACTGTTTCATTAATATTCACTTGATAAATGCAAGCTGCAGATTGCTGCTCAGTGAATGTCTGATTAGCAAATTCTCCACAAACATTACTATCGTATTGAGTCAAGTTTCTTTCCTGCAGAACAGTATCATTTGCTTGACATCCTGTTAAATTATACCACGCTGTCCATGATGTATTCAATAAATTAGGAGTACAATAATCACATGCTTCTATATTTTGATACTCTGTAAAAGTTTGATTAGCAATCTCTCCACAACTATTTGAATCATATTGTGTTAAGTTTCTAGACTGGTTCATAGTATTGTCTGATAGACAGGATATATTATTCCAACTGCTCCAGGATGTGTTTGTTAATGAAGGTGTGCAATAATCACATGCTTCTGTATTCCTGTATTCTATGAATGTTTGATTAGCAATTTCTCCACAACTATTTGTATCATATTGAGTCAGATTTCTACTTTGGTTCATAGTATCATCTGACAAGCAACTAATATTTAACCATGAATTCCATGATGTATTTGTTAATGAGGGGGTGCAATAATCACATGCTACAGATTGCTGTTCTGTAAATGTTGTATTAGCAACTTCTCCACAACTATTTGAATCATACTGAGTTAAGTTTCTTTCCTGCAGAACTGTATCATTAGCTTGACACCCTGTTAAATTATACCACTCTGTCCAAGAGGTATTTATTAAACTTGGAGTGCAATAATCACAGAATTCTGTTGCTTGATATTCTACAAAAGTCTGGTTTGCTATTTCTCCGCAGTAATTATTGTCATACTGAGTTGTATTTCTTGTTTGATTCATCAAATCTGATACAAGGCAGGAAATATTAGTCCAGGCTGTAGACGTATTAATTAAGTTGGGTGTGCAATAATCACATGCAGCTGTCTGATATTCAAAGTAAGTGCTATTGCTAACTTCTCCACAATAATTGCCATCATATTCAGTAAGATTCCTCTCTTGGTCTATAGTGTCATTTGCATAACAGCTGCTTGTATTATACCATGATGTCCAAGATGTGTTTGTTAATGAAGGAGTACAATAATCACAGAATTCTGTTGCTCTATATTCTGTAAATGTTGTATTAGCTCCTCCACAAACATTAGCATCATATTGAGTTAAGTTTCTAGATTGATTCATTGTGTCGTTTGCTAAGCAAGTTATATTTGTCCATGATGACCAAGAGGTATTTGTTAAGTTTGCAGTACATGCTGAAGGGATTGTGGCACTAAAGAAATCAAATTCATCTTTAGGATTCTGTCCAGAGCCAGTTCCTTCTCCTAACCAGATTCCATTTGTTGGAGTTGAAATATCTAAAGTTGTATTATACCAATCTCCTGTTCCAGAAGTTATTGAAAATGTTCCAAGAGGAGTTGTTCCTGATGTGTCTGATTGTGCATATATTCCTATTGTGATTCCTGTAGTTTGTTTAGCAAAGACATTCAATGTTGAACCATTAGTTAGATCTGATGAGAAATTTAAGTAGAATCCCTTAGCAACATCTTTCATGTCTGCTAAGAAATAAGAATCATCTTTTGCTGAAACATCTGAAAGTTTATCTCCTCCGCTATAAATTGCTGATGTGAGGTTTGCAGTCTCAGCAGAAACTAAACTTGAGGCTAATAAAGCAAGAGCTAAGATGATTGCTGTCTTAATCCAAACGCCTTTTTTCTTTTTTGGAAATTTCATTTCCAAACCTTCCTCACTTTGTTCGTAAGTATCACTTAGTCTCCTCTAATTCTTTTTTCATGAATAATTCTATTTTTTTAGAAAGCATTATTGCGTTTTCTTCGCAATGGTCTTGAAATTGTTTATAAGTTTTAGAATCTATGCTTAAAGTTACTTTTTGCTTATCACTCTGCTCATTTTTACTCATTGAGTATACAAATGTGTATACTTATATATAAATATTTCTATGCTTTTGTACATATATGGAAGTATAGGGAAGTATATACTTACATATAGAGAGCTAAATACTTACATAATATGATACAATATATGGATATCAATACTGACATTAAAGTTCTAAATACTTACATATAAAGAGAGAGTATCTTATTTTGTATATTTGTTACTTACATTTAAGGTTATTATTACTTACATTAATAGGCATATATCTTACATATGTACTAAAAAACAATAATATTTATATAGTCATTACTTACATATATAGATAATTATACTTAAATTACAGTAAAAGTAATGAAAAAGAGAGGCATTAGAGCGGGTTTTACACAGAAATCTAGAGAATTTGATAGTTCTAAACTTTATCAAGATGAAGATTTTGCTGTTTTTAAGATCTTATTAAAACGACTGAAAAAAAAGTATCATATTTCTACAACAGATGTCTTGAACTTTATCCAAGAAGATATTATGATCCCTTGCACTGTTTTTATTAAAAAACTTAGTCCCTTGGAAACAACTGTTAAATATCTTAAAGAAAATTTGGATATTGATTTTACAAAGATTGCAAAGATGCTTGGAAGGGATAGAAAGACAGTGTGGCAGGCTCATAAAAATGCAATGAAAAAATATTCTGATGTTATTCCTCCTGCTGAAACTGAATATAACATCCCTGTTTCTGCTTTGAGGACAAAATTAAGTCTGCTTGAAGCTGTTGTTGTTTATCTCAAAGAAAATTTCAAACTTTCTTATCATAAAATTGGTGAATTACTGCAAAGAAATGAAAGGACAATATGGACTGTCTATAATCGTGCAATGAAAAAGAATGCAAAATAAAATAAAAATCAAAGGAAATAGAAGCTTTAAGGCAGCTCCAGCATTCAATGGATTGAACATTAAACCAATATTTAGTGGAAAGAAAAAGCCTTTAATGAGTTTTATTAAATCTCCTGCTTTCATAGTATTCTTTGTAATCATGTTATTGATGACAGCAATATATTTCTTAGCTCCTGGAATTACAGGATACTTCTTATCTCAAGAGGGTTTATTGGCTTATGAAAAAAATGTTAGCTGGACAATGGATGCAGATGCAGAATATGGATTTAATATAGATGAAGATTTGGAAGCATTTGATCTGAGAACGTTTAGATTGAGTGGAAGTTATGTTGGCAATGGAACAGTTAAAGCTTATCTTGAAGATGATAATGGAAACAGATTCTTAATCTTGGATGAAGAAACAATTGCTAAGGAAGATTTGTCTGGAATAACTGGATTGTTTATTGAAGAAGAACCAATGCCTGAAGAAGCTGAGCCAGATTATGAAATAACTGAAGTTGAAGAGCAGGAAGAGGAGGTGTATGAGGAAGAAGTTGTTGAGGAAGTAGAAGAAGATGAAGAACTTGAGCAGGAAGGAGAGGAAATTCTTGAAGAGGAAGTTGAAGGGGCAGTTGAGGTTACAGAGGAAATTGAAGCGGAAGAAATTATTGGGGAGGAAGTGGAAGAAGTAGTTGAAGAGAATATCACAGAAGAGATTGAAGAGGAAGTAAACATTACTGAAGAAGTTAATGTTACTGAAGAAGTTAACATTACAGAAGAAGTGAACATCACAGAAGAGATTAATTTAACTGAAGAGACCAATGTGTCTGAAGAAATAAACACTACTGAGATTAACCTAACTGAAGATGTAAATATTACTGATAACATAACTATAACAAACATTACTGTGGACAATGCAACTGAAGAAGTTAATGTCACTGATGTTGTTGATAATGTAACAGAAGAAGAAACTAATATTACAGAGGAAGTAGATATCATAGAAGAGCCTGTTGAAGAAGTCAACATTACAGAAGAACCTGTTGTTGAAGAAGAGCTAATAGAAGATATTGTACCATTAGAGAAATATAAACATGTTAAGATTAAGGATGTTGAGTTCCATCATGTGTTGAAGAAATCATGGGGAACAATAAATGAAGTTGTTCTTACTATTGATAATAAGGAAAATCAGTCTGTTGGTATTGGTTATCTAGTATTAGATGTTGAAGGATATGAAGAGCCTTATGTTTTGGAGATAGCTGAGGAGAAAATACTTGATGTAGGAGAACAGGAAGTTGTAATACAAACACACTTTAGTTATTCTGATGATACAAAGAGAAGAGTTAGAGTAAGGATTAAAGATGAAACAACTTTGATAATCAATTCAAAGACTGTTGTGTTTGATCCTGATAAAGCTGTGGAGATTAAGGAGATTGATTTCTCAACTGTTTGTTCAGAGACATGTATATTACCTCCTGGATTGGGTGATACTGATTATAAAGTTGTATTTGAATTAGATTCTGGAGTGCTGGAGATTAACAAAGTTGATTATGTATTGCATAATCTATCTGAAGAGTTTAATGAAACAGTGCTTGAAGGATTCTATACAAAGATAAAAGAAGATCCAAGCTATGATGCTGTAATTGATTCTGTTGTGCATGACAATATAACAGATACATTGACTGTTGTATTCCATCATGATTCTGTTGAATCTATTCCACTATTTGTAAAAGGAAGAGTAGATTATGAACTGAGTCAAAATGTTTCAACTGCAGGAGAGAATGTAACTCTTATTGTTAATAATTGGAATAATAAGAGATTTAGAATCTTAGTTGGAGAACATACTGAAGCATTTGAATTTGGTGTTGCTGAAGAGATAAATTTAGGAGCAGAAGTTAAAGATAGTAAAGATACTACTATTGTTGCAGAGATTGAATTAATAGATAGTTTGACTGAAGAGGTCAAAGATAAAAAAGTAAAAGGAGAAAAGAATAAACTAGTTGAAGAAGGAGAATATAATGTTAAAGTTAAATTAGAAAAACATCCTGTTAAATCTGTTGAATACAAAGACATGGAAATTTATGAGGATTTTGTTGATGACATTAGGATAGATGATGTTCCTGAAGAAGGAACTAATTATGTAGAAGTATATGCTATTGATCCAACTAATCTTAACTTTACAAATGCAACTGTTACAGTAACTGCAAAAGGAACTGAATTGTATAAATGTAAAGATTGGAACTTTAGTACACAAACTTGCTTTGGAGATTGGGTATTATTCAAGACTGGATTGGTTCCTGGACAAGATTATACATTTACTTTAACACCAGAAGATCCTGGATTTGGAGAATGGGCAAATGCAACCTTTGACAGATGTATGGATATAACTATAGGCAATGCAGGTACTTCAACACTTACAAACTTCCCAGCCTATATCAATTTAACATATGATTCAGATATGCAGCCAGATTATGTTGATTTAAGATTCTACAATGCTTCTTGTGGAGATGGTGGAAGTTTAATGGATTATGAGATAGAAAGTTCGGACGGAAGTAGTGCACATATATGGGCAAGAATACCTTCTCTTCCTTCTGCAGGAACAGTAATTTCTGTTTATTATAAGAATGATACAGCAGTAAGTTCAGGAGAAAATCCAGCTGGTGTTTGGGATAGTAATTATAAGATGGTTCAACACATGGACGAAGATCCATCTGATACTGCACCACAGATGAAAGATAGCACAAATAACAATAATGCTACATCTGCTGGTTCTATGACTTCAGGCGACCAAGAAGATGGAAAGGTTGATGGTTCTTTGGATTTTGATGGCTCAAATGATTATATATATAGGGATATAACTACTACACCGGCAAGTTTTACATTAGAAGCATGGATTTATCCAACTGCTGCTGGTGTAGTATTTGCTGAACAAGGGCAACAAACTCCATCATCAGGTTGGCACGCTGTTTTAATGTCATTTGTAGGCACAAATACAATTAATGTGGGTTATTATGGTGGCTCACATTATACACTGGGTTTAGGAACAACATACAGTTTGAATAATTGGTATCACGTGGTGATGACATTTGATAATGCAGATAACACAGTAAGGGGTTATGTTGATGGTGTAGAACAAAATAGTGCAACACAGGATAAACAATGGCCCGGTGATTGGTGGTTAGGTATTGGAGCTAATGCAGCATCAGGTCCAGGATACTTCACAGGTAATCTTGATGAAATTCGTGTTTCCGATACCCCTCGTTCTGCTGATTGGACAAATATGACTTATCAGATTGTTGTTAATCAAGGAAGTTTAGTAACTTTTGGAGCTGAACAGATCCCAAACACTGCTCCAACAACACCAACAAACATAACTTGTGATGGAAGCAATAATTGCAATATTACAGTTGATACTTCTGTGGACCTGAATGCATCTGGTTCAACAGATGCTGATGGAGATAATATCACTTATGTGATTGAAGCAAGTTTATCAAGTTCAACATCAGCTAGTGATGGAACTGATGTGAGCATGGCAGTAGAAGGTGGTGCTGGTGAAGCCGCAACATATACAATAAATTTTGACGATGAATCGTGTGCAAATTATAATAATGATGTCCTTAATTGGACTTCTGATAATACTAATTTTTGGACTTGTGCAGCTACAACCCCTTCTGGTACCACTGGTCCTTCTGGGGGTTCGGTTGGTGGGACTGTAACTGGCGGTAATAATTTTATCTTTACAGAAACTTCTACTGGAACTGAATGTGAAGGAACAGATTGTAGTACTGAATCAGCATTTGTTTTGGATAAAGATAGTAGTGATTCAAGTATAACTTTCTGGTATCATATGTATGGGTCTGCGCTTGGAACACTATACCTTGAATGGAATGCCTCTGGTAGCTGGACTTCACTATGGTCTCAGGTAGGTCAAGATGGAGATCAAACAGCAGAGACTTCTGATTGGAAAGAAGTAACTATTGATTTAGACGCACAATCCCCTGCAAACGATTATGGGCTTAGATTTAGGCATGTGCATGCATCTGGTTATCAAGGTGATGCATCATTGGACAACATAACAGTATCTGCTGGTGGAGGAGGAGCTTCAAATGAAACAAATACAACTTATACAGATTATACAGATGTATCCTCAGACCAGAACAGTATAAATAATATCACTATAAAGGTTGAAGTTGATTCTTATAATCCTTCAGCTTCTGTTGACCAAGGAACAAATGATCCTGACTTATGGCTTGAAGTGTACAATGGAAGCGAGTTTATTGAAATAGGCAATTTCAGCCTGCCTGCAACATATACAGGAACTGGACTTGATACAACAAATTATAATTTCTCATTATCTACAACAGATGCAAGTATTCTAACTGCATGGCAGACTCAAGCAAACCAGGATCTAAGAATAATGGGCCGGTACATGGACCACAATGGTTCAGTTGCAGATGAAATAAATTACACAAATGTTTTCATTACTATTAGTGGAAGTGGTTGGAGTAATATTGGAAATCATACTGAGACTGCTGCCTTTACTTGGAATACTACTGCTCTGGCAGAGCAAACAGGAATTGATTTAAGAGCAAGAGCAATAGACATTAGTGGCACCAATACTTACTCTTCTTACTTTACAAAAGGTTCTAATTTGACTATCAGTCATGGGCCGCCTTGCAATGTAAGTCTAACAAATACTTCTTGGACAGCTTGGATTAATTTCACTTGTGCTGGAAGTCAAATGAATCAAAGCAGGAATTTAACACAATATGACCAGAATGAATGTGGTGGAGCAAATACAACATTCTTTGAATATCAATTAGTGGGTCCAAATTATCAAAATACTTCTTGGACTTCATGGCTTAATATCTCCTGCCTAGCAAGCGATACAATGAATCAGACAAGAAATTTAACACAATATGATGAATATAGTTGTGCATCTAATACAACTTATATTGAATATCAGAATGTGAGTTTCTGTGATTATTGTACACCATCTTTAACAAATACTTCATGGACAAGTTGGTATAATACAAGTGCTTGTTATGTAAATGACACAATTGATCAAACTAGAAACTTAACACAATATGATACTAATTATTGTGGAGAAGTTAGCAACACAACTTATTACGAATATCAAGCAGCTGCTTGTGATTATTGTACACCAAATATGGTAAATACTTCATGGAGTGGTTGGAGTAATCTAACTTGTAGTGGAGATGAAATGAACCAGAGTAGAGAATTAACTCAGTATGATGATAATAGTTGCGGAGAAATTGGCAATAGTACATTCTATGAATATCAATTAGTTGGTCCAACTTATCTGAATACTAGTTGGAGTGGTTGGTTAAATATATCTTGTTTAGTATCAGATACAATGAACCAGACTAGGAATTTAACACAGTATGATGATTATTCATGTGCAGCAAATACAACTTATTATGAATATCAGAATGTAAGTTTCTGTGATTATTGTACACCTAGTTTAGCAAACACTTCATGGACATCATGGTTGAATATTAGCTGTCTGCCGAGTGATACAATGAACCAGACCAGGAATAGAACACAGTATGATCAGAACTATTGCGGAGAGGTTGGAAATACAACTTATATTGAATACCAAAATGTAACATTCTGTGATTATTGTACACCATCTTTAACAAATACTTCATGGACAAGTTGGTATAATACTAGTGCGTGTTATGTGAATGATACAATAGATCAAGAAAGAAATAGAACACAATATGATTCAAATAGTTGTGGAGAGGTTGGCAATACAACTTATTATGAATATCAAGCTGGAAGTTGTGATTATTGTACTCCTAATATGGTGAATACTTCATGGAGTGGTTGGAGTAATGTAAGCTGTAGTGGAGATGAGATGAATCAAAGCAGAGAAAGAACACAATATGATAATAATAGTTGTGGAGAGATTGGAAATACAACTTATTATGAATATCAATTAGTAGGTCCAAGTTATCTGAATACTTCATGGACAAGCTGGTTGAATATTACTTGTCTGCCAAGTGATACAATGAATCAGACAAGAAACCTAACTCAATATGATGATTATAGTTGTGCATCAAATTCAACATTTGTTGAATACCAGAATACAAGTTTCTGTGATTTCTGTACTCCAAGCTTAACAAATACATCATGGACTTCTTGGTATAATACTAGTGCGTGTTATGTTAATGATACAGTAGACCAAGAAAGGAATTTAACACAGTATGATAATAATTATTGCGGAGAGGTTGGAAATACAACTTACTATGAATATCAAGCAGCTGCTTGTGATTATTGTACACCAAATATGATCAACACTAGTTGGAGCAGTTGGAGCAATCTAAGCTGTAGTGGAGATGAGATGAATCAGAGTAGAGAAAGAACTCAGTATGATAATAATAGTTGTGGAGAGATTGGAAACACTACTTATTATGAATATCAATTAGTGGGTCCAAGCTATCTGAATACATCTTGGACAGCATGGTATAATACAAGCGTTTGTTTAGTTAATGATACGACAGAGCAGGAAAGAAATTTAACACAATATGATTTATACAGTTGTGCAGCAAATTCAACATATTATGAGTATCAGGCAGTTGGATGCAACTATTGCAGTTATTCAGTTGTCAACACAACTTGGACAGGCTGGCAGGATTCAAGTGCATGTTATTTGAATGATACAAAAGATCAAAACAGAAGCAGAATAGAATATGATGAAAATTATAACACATGTTATGCAGTAACTGGATTAGGTTCAGACTTATGGAATTCAGGAAATAATAATACTTATTGGGAATACCAATCTTCTGCTTGTGATTATTGTACACCAAGCTGGACAGCAATCAATACTTCTTGTAATACAGCAGATAATAAAACACAATGGTATAATGATACAAATGATTGTTATGCTATAACAGGATTAGAATCAGATAATAATCCTCCTGCTAATCAAACATTTAGCTGTGATTATTGTACTGAAGATATACAAGGACCAACTAACACAAGCTGTAATTCATCTGACAGGTTAAATAATTATTATGTGGATAATAATTATGCAACATGTTGTGTAGTTACTGGATTAGGTTCTGATTGTAGTATTGATAATGGAAGTTATGATAATCAGACATTAGTGTGTGATTATGATGGTGTTCCAGATATGTGGATTATTAGTCCGCAAGCTACAACTTACGGTGTTAATGTATTGATTAATATATCTTCAGCAGGAGCAACTGATGTTTGGTTTAATAGTGGATCAGGTAATGAGACTTACACTTCATCTTTATATAGGAATTTCTCTGAAGGAGGACATACAATCTATGCATGGGCTAATGATAGTTATGGAAATGTGAATTCAACAAGTGTAAGCTTTACAATTGATTTAACTGCTCCAGATTCAAACATAGTATCTGTAGATGGTGATACTAGTGCGCCATATTGGGATACATCAAATAATTCACAAACAATATTAGCAGCTACAACAGAAACAGGAGCACAGTGCAGATGGGGAACATCAGATGTAGTTTATAGCAGCATGAGTAATGATTGCAGTGTTTCAAATGGAAGTATTAATTGTAATCTTGGAGATGTAGCACAAGTTGCAAGCACTACTTATTATATCTCATGCCAGGATCAATATGGAAATGAGCAGACAACTGGACAGAATATTGATGTAAGCTTTGGAGTAGATTGGACAGTTCCAACAACCTATGATGATTATGATGGTTATATAAAACTGCCAGGACACGATGTAACAATACATGAAGAAGACCTTCCAAATGCAACACTAATCACAACTTATTATTGCAATGATACCACAAATACATGTTCAGCAGAAACTCTGATTGATGACCTGGATACAGTGCAGTTTGATATAAGAGGAACTAATTATCTGAAATATTATTCAGTAGATGGAGCAAATAATACTCAAGATGTAAGAACAACTCAAGTTTTCATTAATAATCTAATAAGTATTGGCTCATTAAGTTATGTTGATTATAATGGACATTCTTTTGATGTCTCAGTCAGTCCAACTGATGCTGATTCAAGCCAGAATATAAGTTGTATATTATATCATAGAGAGACTGGTGGTTATGATAATAAGGCAATGACTGGAACAACTACAAAGACAGCAACAATCTCAGAAGCAGATGGATATACTCCTCTTGATACAATTGAAATGTATATTGTATGTAATGACAGCATGGAAACAGTAAATACAACTCCTGAAACTCATGAGTTAGGAAATAATATTCCTGCTACACCTACATTGTTATCTCCTTCAGATAACATAACAACTACAGGAACAACAATGTTATTGTGGTATACATCAAGTGATTTAGATAATGATACAATTACTTATTATGTATATGGAGACACAAATGCAGATCCAACAACACTGATCTATAATGGAACAGCAACAAGTTACAACTGGACAACCTTAACCTTAACTCCAAACCAATTACAAAACAATTATTGGAAAGTTAAAGCAGGAGATTCATATCAAAACAGTTCATTCAGTGAAATAAGAAATATAATTGTAAATGACACCAGAGGAGTGTCAGTAACATATCCAGCTGATCAAGATACAGACAGAAGTGTAAATGCAGTATATACAATTACAATAACAAATGAGGGAACAGGAGCAGATACTTATAATTTAACTCTGAACAATATAAACTCTGCTTCAACAGCTGTGTTAAATCAGACTTCAGTAAGTCTTGGAGTTGATGAAAATCAAAATGTAACTCTTACTGTAACAGATGATGATACAGTAGGAGAGTATGTTGTTAATATAACAGCAACTTCAAACAGTGATACAAGTGTTTCAACTGAGATAAATATTACAACAACTGTTTATGGAACATTAAGTGCTTATTCGCTATTGCCTAATGAAGCACCTCCTGTGATATTTTATGAAGGATTAGATATATCTTTCCAAGGTTATGTTTATGATGAATTAAGCAATGCAATAGGAGGAGCAACAATAACTTTTGAACCTATCTATGATACATACTCCTATACCTGCACTAATACAACTGATCTAGGTGGTGGATATTATAATTGCACTATGAATACAGAAGGTATGCAAAGACCTAATTATTATGATGTAAGAATTAATGCTTCAAAAACTTATTATCATAGTGGAACATTTACAAATAGCACAATGTTCTTGTTAGCAGATAACCAAGAAGCTGAGCTAACTCTGTATAAATTGCCAACTGTCCAAAGCTTAAATGATACTACAATTGTGTATAATATCTCTAATATATTGACTAATTTAAGAGGAACTTCAGAATCAACTAATTTGACTGACCAAGATGCTAGTCAAACATGGGAATTAGGCAATATAATAACAGAAACAGTTACTAGAAGTTATCTCTTAACTTATACAAGAGGAAGTGATGCTTATACTGTTACTCTAAATAAATCAAATGTTAGTGGTTATGATGCTGTTTATGATAATAGTTTGTTTGCTGAATCTAATCAGCCATTAATTGTTATCCCAGAAAATGAAACATTGAATCAATTGACTTTGATCAAGAACCTGATCTATCAGAATCAAACAACAACAAATGTAACTTATCAGATTGTGATTGAGGTAGTTAATTCAGGAGAGATTGATTTAGAAGATATTGAAGTTACTGATACTGATATTGAATTAGATACACAGATAAATCTGACAGAAGGAGAGTCATGGCAGACAAGCGCTTACATAATAATACAGAAGAATCCTCAGACACATACTGAGACATTTGTCAAGACAAGGGCTTCAGCAAGTGGAGATATATCCTACTCTAATCAGCCAAGCATTACAATCCCTGGTTATGGAGGACCATTTGATGTTATTATTACAAGCATTCCAAGTTCAGTAGAGCAAGGAAATACTATTACAGCAGAGATTGAGTTGATCAATCAAAATCCAGAGATTGCTGAAGACAGATGGCTGACAACAACGATTAAGGATGCAGACGGAACTGTCTATGATATTGATATAAGGACTGTTTATGTTGGCAGGAATTCATCATTAACTACAAGTGTAACATTAACAGCACCTAGTGGAACAGGAACTTATTATTTATCCTCTGAAATAGTGTGGCCAACAGCTACTGCCAATGCTACATCAAGCTTTGAAGTAACTGCACCATCAGATGAAGGAGGATCAACAGGAGGATCAACAGGAGGAACTGGGGCTGCTGAAGAAGTTGTTTGTGGAGATAACATATGCAGTTCAACTGAAACAAAAGAAAGATTCCAGGAATGCATAGTAGATTGTGGTTATGATTGCGATGGAGATGGCATTGGAGAAAGCTGGTTAAGATGCATTATAGCAATAAAACAGATTCCAGCTAATCTGAAAAAAGATGTAATCACACTTGAAAATAAAGTAATCCAATTAGAGAATAAGATTAGCGAGTTAAAAGAAGAAGGATTAGCAACAGGAGAAGCAGAAGAACTGCTTGATGAATTAAAAGAGTCACTTGAGAAAGCAGAAGAAAATATAGCATTTGGCAGATTTGATTATGCAAGAAATCTAATCAAAAATGCTTATGCAAATGCAGCAACAATCATATCAGTAGTAGGACCAACAGGAGCCACTGTTATCTCTATCGGAGATATCAAGATTCCTTGGACAGGAATTGGTGTAAGTATATTAGCTATCCTGGTCTTGAGTTTACTTGGTGCAGGCGCGTACTATGGATATGAGCTCACAGCCTTAGCAAGATTAAGATTAAGAAGAGTAAAACTTGAACGTATGAATCAAGAAATTGATGATAAGATAGATGAAGTTTATCTAAAAAAAGGAGGAACATAAAATGGGATTGTTTGACATAAACAAAACAATAAAGGAGGAACAGCAAAAGCTAGACTTGTTAGAGCAAAATGTCAACAAGAAGCTAGACTTGTTAACAAAGATAGCAGATAAACAACAGGTACAAAAACCAATCCCAACTCCTCAACCTAGCGTAAGCTCTAAACAAATACCTAGAAGAGTGCCTTCTGATAGAGAGGCTGTTAGAAAAGCGCAGAGAAAAGCCCAGCATTACAAGAGAAAAAGCAGTACCAGAAGAAAAGCTTTGGAAAATAAAAGATTGCATGAAAAAGAGCTCTTGATAGAATTAAATCACCTAAGAAAACAAAAGCCAATGCTTGAAAAAGCAAGAAAAAATCTTGAATTAGAGGCATCCAAGATAAGGCAATACAAGGATAAGATTGCAAAGCAGTTGGTTATTGTAAGACAGGAGCATGAGGCTCAGCATTCATACTTGATGCAAGCAGAGGAATATAAAAAGGAGAAGGAAGAGGAATTAAATGCAATCAAGAATGAGAAAATTGCATTAGAAAAAGCACATAAAAATAATACAATACAATTAGCAAGACAACTTCAGCAGCAAAAGAAGGAATATGAAAAGCTTCTGAAAAATAAAGACATTGAGCATAAAGGCATCAAAGATTCCAACAAAACTGTTGCGATAGAATCAGCAAGATTAAGGTCAATTGTCAGCAATTTAGAGAATAAGAATGGAGAATTAAAAACTTCTCTAGATAAACAGACACAGGAAACAGAAAACTTCAGGCAGATTGCAGACAAGACAATACAGATATATGAAGGAGAAAAACAGAGCTTAAAAGATAAACAAGCTGCAATGGATAATGATCTGGCAAGGATCAAGGAGATCAAGGAAAAAGTACAGCAACATATGAATTCTGCTGAAAAGAGAAAAATAGAAGCTGCACAGGAAAAATCTACTGCAAATACTCTTCTCGAATCTCATAAAGGGACAATAGAATCAGGGAAAAAGAAATTAACAGAAGAGATTGAGAAAAAGATGAAGCAGATAGATGATGAAAGAGCAAAGATGCAGGAAGAAGTTAGGAAAGACAGGATAGAGATGGAGAGATTGATGCGAGTGGAAGTAGATAAGGCAGAGCTGCTTCTGGAACAGGAAAAAGCCAATGTAGAAAATATCCAGATAGATTCTCAGGCAAAATTAGATGAGATTGAAAATCAAAAAGTAGGATTAGCTGAAGAGATAGATAGATTAGAAAAAGAGAAATTAGAGATTGGAAACAATCTTGTTGAAGAAAGAAACAGGGCAGGACAGCAGATCAAAGAAGAGCAAGAAAAAACAAAACAATTGATTTCAGCAGAGCAAAGAAAAACAAGAGAAGAGAAGCTGGATGCTGAGAAAAAGATCCTTGAGGAAAGAAAGAAAGCAGAAGAGGAGATCAATGCTGAAAAAGAAAGAGTAGCTGAAATGCTTGAAAAAGAGAAAAAGCAGACAGAAGAATTGCTTGTAAATGAAAGAGTCCAATTAGTAGAGCTGTTAAGGAAAGAGAAAGAGCAGACAGAAGAATTGCTGGAAAAAGAAAAAGAACAAACAGAAAGGGTTGTCCAGGAAGAGAAATTAAGAGCAGAGGATTACAAAAAACAGCTGGAATCAGAATTAAAACAATTTATGCAGCAAAATAATGTATTGTTAGGAGAAAAGAGATCATTGCAGCAAGAAAAATTAGATGTAGAGAACAAAATTGAAGGAGAGAGAAGAAGAGCTGAAGAAGATATTGCACAGCAGCAGGAAGCAGTTGAACATATGTTATTTGAACAGAAAAAGCAGACAGAAGAATTATTGAAACAGGAAAAAGAAACAGCTAGAAAAGCAATTATAGAAGAAAGATTGCGGATTGAAGATTATAAAAACAAGCTAGCAGAAGAACTAAGAGATGTTCAGCAGGAGAATGTCACTAAAAACTTTGAACTGCAGAAGATAGATGACTATAAAAAACAGATTGAAGAGGAGTTAAGAAGAGCAAGAGATGAGAAATATGCTATTGAAAAAGAAAAAAGAGACACAGAGGAATCATTAAGACAGGAAAAAGAAAGATTAGAACAGGATATCAAAGCTGAAAAAGAAAAACTAGAATCATATAAAAATAAATTAACTGGTGAGTTGAGCAAATTAAAGATAGAGACTGATGCAAGGGATTTTGAACTGCAGAGGACAGAAGGGTACAAAAAACAGGCAGAAGAAGAGTTGGCAGTGATTAAACAAGAGAAATTAGGATTGGAAAAAGAAAAATCAGGACTAGAAAAAGAAAAAATACAGACAGAAGAACAGCTGAATAAGAAACTGTTGAATGCTGAAAAAGCAATCAATGCTGAAAAAGCAAAAACAGAATTAGCACTTCAGAAAGAGAGATTGAAAGCTGAAAACCTGAAAAAACAATTAGAAGCAAGATTAGAAAGAGCTAAGAACCAGAATATTGCATTGGCTGAAGAACAAAGAAGATTAAGAAAAGAGAAGCTAGATGCTGAGAAAAATATCCTTAAGGAAAGAAAGACAGCAGAAGAAGAGATCAATGCTGAAAAAGAAAGAGTAGAGGAAATGCTTGAAAAAGAGAAAAAGCAGACAGAAGAATTGCTTGCAAATGAAAGAACACAATTAGAAGAGCTATTAAGGAAAGAGAAAGAGCAGGCAGAGAAATCAATTGCTGAAGAAAAAGTAAATGCTGAAGAAAAGCTAGGACATGTTATAAAAGAAAATGGAGAGTTAGTAAAAGCAAAGAAGATATTGGCGCAGAAGATGGAAGAAGCTGTGCAAAGAAAAAAGAAGATGGAAGAGCAGACAAAACAGATTATTGCAGCAGAGAGAACTAGAGTTGAAGAAGAGAAAAAGGCATTACAAAAGAAATTGATAGAAGCGCTTTCCTAAATATACTTTTTTCTCTTTCAGAAGAGAAAATAATATAAAGATGTAAAGTATGTTGTTTTATACTTAAATAAAAATGAAAAAAACAATACTGTATGGTGTTGTTATTGCCATTATTATTTTTGGAGTTTACCTCCTGTTGAATTTTGGCCCGTCTATAACATCAGCAACTGTTGTAAGTCCTTAAAAACCTTAAAAATAAGGTTATATGATAGAATAAGGATTTCTTCTTGAAAAATTTCTCTCGTCTTATTCTCTGTTAACCTATATAACATAGAAACATTTATATACTAAACTTGTTAACTTATTTAACATAAGGTATATAGTGTGGGAAAAGAGGTATTGTTGAAACAAGTTCAACAGACTTCTTTTTTATCCTGATGTTGAAATAATGGTTAAAAAAGAAGTAGTAATAGACAAAAAGAAGTATGATTCTAAGTTTTTATTTAGTTATTCTACTCAACATCTGCTGAAAAAAGACAAGATAAGATTCTACTATGCCATGAAGGGAAGAGATGGCAAAAGTGGGATTGTAAAACAATATAAAATTGAACAGCTGGGAAGGGCTGTTATGCTTGTTTCTTCAAAGTTTGCAAAAGAAGTAGAAGAATTTCTGCAATTCTGGGAATGTAAATATGATAAAAAAGAGGTGCTTGTTAAGAAATGATAAATCAAGATAGATGGAGGACTGCGAATCTTTATTTCAGTAAGATAAAAAAAGCTTTCACTCATCTAGAAAGAACATCACCAAGTTTCATTTTCTTGCTTGCCTTTGTTATACTTACAATTAGTCTTTTCTTTATTAGGCCAACCATTACAGGACAAGTTGTACTAGGAAATCTAACTGATTATAGCCAGGATATGGATTTATCAATAAATGAATCTCAAGAGATTAATTGGAGCTTGGATGAACATCCTGAATTGTTTAATCTGAATTATATTAGATTAACTGGAAGAGCAAATGGAAGTGGAAATTTCAATATTTCTTATAGAGATGGCATGGGAAAACTCTTGGTTGTTGAAGGAAGTGTGGGAAATGCATCTTGTGATGGAAATGAAACACCACCTGAACCGCCAGGAGATGGCTGTGGAGATGATGATGACGACGAATGTGATGATGACGAATGTGATGGCGATGATGATGACGATGATGAGGATGATTGCATTGCTTATAATCAAACAAATCAAACAGTATGTGATAATCAAACATCTGTATTTGAGTTTAATTATAGTTGCAAAGATTCATGTTATTTAGTTGAAACAAATCAGATAGAGTATGATCTTATATTTGAGATTGATGGAGATGTTGAAGTGCAGGTTGATATTCTTCATTATGGCTTGCAGGAGCTTCTTCCAGAAATACCAGAACCAGGGATGATCATTATTAATTCAATCACAGATAATCCGGATCCTGTAACTCAATCACAAAATATCACAATAACAGCTAATGTAACTAGTGATATTACTGTTGATTCTGTTTGGGTTGAGATTAATGGAATAAATTATACAATCTTAGAGAATGTTGGTGATATTTGGACATTAAACCATAATACTTCAGCAGAAACAGGCTTGGTGGATTATACTGTTTATGCTAATGATACAAATGGAACTGATGCAACTCCAAAAAGCAGTGATTATACAGTTAGTTTACTTTGCATTGATGGTGATGGTGATGGTTATAATGCAAGTGGAATAGGCTGTGGTACTGTAGACTGCAATGATTCAAATTCTTCAATAAATCCAGGAGCTACAGAAGTCTGTGATGGCCAGGATAATGATTGTAATGCCCTAACAACAGATGGCTCTGGAGAAGCAGCCCCCCTAAATTCAAAACAAGCAGGAGTTTGTTCTGGAAGCACACAGTCTTGCAGTGGAAGCTGGTCAGATAATTACGCAGGTGTTGCTAATTATGAAAATCCAGAAACAAGCTGCGATAATTTAGACAACAATTGTGATGGAAATGTTGACGAAGTTCCAACCTCTACTTATTATCAAGATCTTGATTCAGATACCTATGGAAATGCTTCTGTCAGCCAAACAGTTTGCATTCAACCAGGAGGATATGTTTCAGACAATACAGACTGTAATGATAATGATGCATCAATCAGTCCAGGAACATCAGAAATATGCAATGATGTAGATGACAACTGTAATGGACAGGAAGATGAAGGACTGGCAGTTGCCTGCACTAATGATATCCAATGCGGAAGCAATGGCTGTGCATTAGGAACATATTATTCTTTTAATTGTAATAATCCAGGAACTTGCTCATCATATTGTTCAAATACCACAAATATAACTGATAGTGATAATGACGGATATGATATCCAGTGTGATAGTGATTGTAATGACTCAGATGCATCAATAAATCCAGGAGCAACAGAAATATGCAATGGATTAGATGAAAATTGTAATGCATTTATAGATGAAGGATTGCCAATTGCCTGCACTAATAATGTCCAATGCGGAAATAATAATTGTATATCAGGAACATATTATATTTATACCTGTAATAATCCAGGAACTTGCCCGTCATATTGTTCAAATACTACCAGTATAACTGATAATGATGGAGATAATTATGATACTGAATGTGATAATGATTGTAATGACGCAGATAATACAACTTATCCAGGAGCTACAGAGGTTTGTGATGGCCAGGATAATGATTGTGACAATCTGATTGATGAAGGATTAACTTGTCCTCCTTGTGCTGCTGGAACAACATTATGTACTGATGGTTCATGCTCTTCTAATTGCAGCAGTACAGACGGAGCAGATCAAGGATGTATTGGCTCAGCAAATGGAACATGTGATCCAGGAGAAGGGTGTGCATGTGCTGACTGCAATGGAATACAAGATGGCTGTGTTGATGAAAGTTTATGTGTTTATGACAAATCTTTATGTTATTGCACTACTTGCGATGCAGACAGTGATGGATTAACAGACTATGAAGAAGTTGTTCCAGGAATAGATGGAAATATAACAGACCCTAATAATTCAGATTCAGACAGTGATGGGTTAAGTGATGGCCAGGAATATGGTAATAACACTAATCCAAATGATTCTGATTCTGATGATGATGGACTAACTGATGGAGCAGAGGTAAATACACACAACACAAGTCCTACGAATCCAGATACTGACGATGGAGGAGTTAATGACGGCCAGGAGGTTACAAGAGGCTCTGATCCTTTGGATGGTGATGATGATTTCACTTTTGGTGACATGGAACTTGTTCTGATTTCTCCTACTACAACTACATTTACTGCAGGAGATAATATATCTGTAAAAGCTAATATAACTAATCAGGATTCTGGACTGTTAAAGAACATGATTGCGAACTTTACTGTGGATAATATACAAAAAGAAATTAGGTATTTTAATATTTCTGGATTTGCAACAATTGAAATTGAATTTAACTGGACTCCTGGTGTAAATGACAGTGGATTTAGAACATTAGCAATTGAAGCTGCTGGCTCTGTGGATTCAGACCCTAATGATAATAAAGACCAGAAAGTGATTAACGTACTGTCCCCAATCACTGATTTAATTGATGTAGACTTTTTGTCTTATAATGGATTGGAGGGATTAAAGAATCGTTATCCTACCTCTATCCATGACACACCATTACTCCCTTCCTATAATTATAAAATAATTAAATTAACAAACAAAGGAAATCAGACAAGAAACATAAGCTTGATTCTTACTACAACACCGCCGTCAAATGCAAACAATGGAAATGGCATTGATTCATTTAATCTAACAATCAATGGTCATGTAAACTATTCGCTTTCTTCAAATTCATCTTTGAAAGTGCATTGGCCATATACAATTACTTTCCCGAATGTTACTGGTTATTATGATTTAGATGCTTATGCAACTATCCCTGGGTTCTTAGGGAATGTTACAGCTACGCAAACAGTTGATTTCTCAGAAAATGTTACAAATGACCATACGATTGAAATCTATACACTATCATCCCCTGGAATGGATTATTCTCTTACTTCTATTCCCGCCATAAGTACTGTTAATGTGGGGGAATGGTTTATTTTGAATACTACAATATCAAACATAGGCAATGAAACAGCACAAAATCTAAACTTAACATTAAAATTAAGCAATAGTTTAAACACAACAAGCTCTTTGGTTCAAAATATTGGAAACGTAACAAACTGCACTAATCCATGGTTACCAGCATTGTGCCTTTCTTATATCAAGTATCAAGTATGGAATATAACTGTTATTAGCACAGGATATAAACAAACAAAGGTTACAGGAGTATGTGATAATGACCCAGTTGGTGCTTGCAATATATCAGGATTTGAGCCAAGTACACCTTATCTAGTGCTGCAGGATAATGTTATTACTCCAAGCTACCCTAATTTACAGGAATTTGGTGATACAGTTGGCGTTCTTAATGGAAGCAATATAACTGTTTATGCTAATGTAACCAATCTAGGAACTAAAGCAGATAATGTTGTCTTGAACATAACCTGGGCTCCATCAATTGCCTTTACAAATAACAGTGTTGATTACATTGTAGTCAATATATCTGAAGATAGCAATGAAATTATCTCATTTAACCTTACTCCTAACTATAATGCGATTCAAAACAAGCATGTTACTGTTGCCACTTCACTTTCTTATGCTGCAGACCCAACACAAAACCAGCAATCAACAAATCCACAGGTAGATATTCTCAGGGGATTTGAGGTTTTACAAGTCTCAACAATAAATATCAGCCAAATCTATATTGGTCAGACCATAGTGGCTGCAGTTAATATAAGCAATAATGGAACAGAAAATGCAAATGATATCATAGTCACGCTTGGCTATGATTCAACTTATTTTGATATATCTTCAGCAAATCCTTATAATATTTCCACACTCTTAATTAATGAGTCAATAATTGTTAATTTCATAATGGAAGCAAAGGCATTAACAAATTCAACTGAAATCAATGTAACTGTATTATCTGGATATGACACCAAATTTGCTTCCAAGACAACATCTATTAATGATTCCTGTGGTATTGATGCAGATTCTGACAATCAATCATGCGACTCATGGGAAGATTGTACAAGTTGTTCTGCTGATTGCGGTGCTTGTCCGAATGGAGGCTCTTCTGGCGGAGGAGGTGGAGGAAGCGATTATCCAGATATTATTCTACAAAAGCCTGAAGAAGAAATAAAAGAATTAGTTGTTCCTTCCTGTTCTGATGGAGTCAAAAATAGAGGAGAAGAAGGTGTTGATTGCGGAGGACCTTGCAGACCTTGTGGGGCTGTGAAAGTAAGATTAGAAAGTCCAATGCAGGCAAAGATAGGCGAGATTCCATTCTTATTATGGTATGGGATGTTATTAGCTAGTCTTGTATTTTTTGTTGTTTTAGCAAAGCATTATTCTAAAGAAAAAGGAGTTCATAAAAAAAGAGCATTATTATGGATGTTTTCAACAAGTATTATAAGTTTATTATTATTTGTTATAGTATACAGTTTATCTAAATTTATGTTTGTATTTCAATTAGGTTTGATTGCAACTTATCTTATAATAGAATTTGAGGAGTGGAGAGATGCTAAAGAGAAATAAAAAAACTGAATTAGGAACAGGAACAGCAGTATTATTGACAATTGTATTAGTTTTAGCTATATTTATTTTGAATGATTATAGGGGCATAACAGGAGCTCCTGTTTATGGCGGGGGAAATGCTAGTGGAAATCAAACAAACTTGACTATTTGGGATACAACAGATACTGTTATTAAGTATGAAAATGAAACAATTAATTTTTATGCTAATTATACAAATTCAACTGATGAACTTACAGGAGCTAATTGTACAATCTGGTTTAATGATACTAGTTTATGGGATAATATGACTGAAATCTCTGGATTGTATGAATACAATAGAAGCTTTAACACATCTGGAACATATGATTGGAATGTAAGCTGCAATAAGACAGGATATGACACATTAAATTTAACAGATATTGTTGTTGTAAGTGATGTTTCAGTTGTTGTTGAAACAATTAATGTTAAATTAAGATCTTCAACTGGAGCTAATATAACTACTGATAATCTTATCTGTAGTGCAAATGCAACTGATACAAATGGAGCAAGTTTAACTTATGATGGATATTGGTTTGAGAATGGAAGTTTGGTTAGAAGTTTGGATCTAGAGGCAGATGTTCAGGAGAATGTCAGTTTAAGTGCTATTGCTGTAGGTAGTAATGATGATATATTTATTGTGGGCAGTTTAAGTTATCCTGCTGCTCAAGATGATGCTTGGGTTGGAAAATATGATTCTTCTGGAAATCATCTTTGGAATGTTACTTATGATCCTGCAGGATTTGGTGATGCTGCAGGAGATGTAGCTGTTGATAGCAGCGGCAATGTAATTGTAGTTGGAGCTATAGAAGATGGCGGCGGAAATGACAAATATTGGATTAGGAAACTTTATCCAAATAATGGGTCTACAATTTGGAATGTTGTAGCTCCTGCCGGGCCTCCTTCAGGATATGGTGCAGTTGCTGTTGATAGTAATGATGATATTATTGTATCTGGAACTGATAGTGATTATGTTGTAAGGAAATATAGTTCTGCTGGTGCTTTATTAAATGATTTTGATACCGGACCGGTTCCTACTTTGAGTGATGTGGCTGCAGATAGCAATAATAATTACTATGCTGTTGGATCAAAGAGTGGAGATTATTTTATTATGAAGTTTAATTCATCTGGAACTAATCTTTGGAATTTAACTTTAGATAATGGAGGAACAGAATCTGCAACTAATGTTGAGAATGATAGTAATGATGATGTGATTGTTAGCGGTAGTTCAGATTCTGATATATGGACTCTTAAATTAAATTCATCTGGAACTTTATTGTGGAACAAGACATTTAGTATGACTTCTGGGAGTATTAATGGAATGAATATGGATAGTAATGATGATATTATTGTTGTGGGATCAAATTCCACGAAAGGATTAGCTGTTAAATATAATTCATATGGAAGTCAAGAATGGCATTTTGAATATAATAGATCAAATGATGATGATTTAATTGATATAGATTTTGACAGCAATGATGATCCAAATATTATTGGAAGTAATTCTTCTGGAGATTATAGATTATTAAGATATAGTATTGATGGATTTAGTCTAGCTGGGCAAACAGCAGGAGTTGAAGTTGATATCAATACTTTAACTAGTTCAGAAACTGTTGTTAACAGCACTTGGATGTGCAGAACTGGGTCTTTTAATGGTTCTGATTATGTTGATCATGAATATAGTAGTGTTATGACTATTTTAGAAGCACCTGCAGTTATTGTAACAAGCGGAGGCGGAAGCTCTGTAGAAGTTGTACAAGCTGAAGAAGTAATTATTGAAGAAGTTCAGGAAGCAGATGTTGCTGTCACTGTTGAAGACGAAGCACTATGCTTTAGCTTTGTAAATACAGGAGATAAAGTATTTCATAATGTTACATTTGAGATTGTAGCTCCTGCATTGCAGGAAATACCTAATGTAGCTCACACAGGTAGATTATTTGGTTGGGGTTTTGATGATTTATTAGGGTGGTCTGCAAGTAGTGTTGTAGATGATCCAAGAGCAACACAATGGACAGTTTCAGATCCAATAATCAGAGATACAATAAATCCAGGAGATGTAGTTGATATTGGTCTTGGATTTTTAAGACCACTATCTACAAACGATGCTGAAACATTAAGATTAAAAGTTACATCTGGAGATGATGTTTTATACAGCAGAGCAATCCCTGTTGATCTGAATGGAGAGACTTTTGCAGTTGTTATTGATAAAAGAGATAATGAATCCCTATTTGATATCTATTTCCTTATATCTAATACACATAATATAGACAAAGAATATACTATTGAACTTAGCATGAATCTAGAAGCTGATGAAGATTATGTTCCATCTTCTTCCTTCTTCAGAGGATTCTTTGGATCAATGTTTAAATCAAAAGTAAGCTCTACAGAAGAAGTTTATGGTCCGTATCTTATCAAAGCAGGAGAAACAGTAATGTTTGCATATCAATATGAATATGTTGATAAGTTTGTCAATGATTATGAATTAGAATATGCTTTGTATGACGACACAGAATTAGTTGAAAAAAGAACAAGTGATTTTGATTTGACTGACACTAGAAGCTTAGATGAAAAGAATCAAGATGCTCTGCAACAATTGATTGCAGATAGATGCAGTTAAATAAAAGAAACTTTTATATACATATTAAAAGATTAAAAATAAAAAGAAGAGGTTGATAAAAAATGTATGTGTTTGGATTTGAAATACCACTTATTGAACTGATATTATTGCTTGGAGTTATTGTTATAATCCTTGTTCTGGAGATTACTGTTGTACTTATTTTGATAACTTATCTTACAAGAAGATCAAGAAAATTAGAGACAACAATGTCAAAGCTGATAAAAGCACTGACTTCTTTGAATAAATCAGAACTTAAAGAATTGTCAAAACTTACTGAACTTGAAAAAAGGAAAAGTAAAAAAGTAAAGAAAAAATAATTTAATTATTCTTTAGTTTCTTCAGCTGGAGCTTCTTTAGCTTCCTCTGCTGGAGCGCCTTCAGCTGGCGCTACACCTTCTGCTGGAGCAACTCCTTCTGTTGGCATTAATTCAGCAATTATTGCTGCTGGAATCTTAGCTTCTTTCAACTTAGCTTTAATATCTCCCCTATCTTTGCCAGCCATCTTGTTAATGATTTCCTTAGCAACTTTTTCGTATTCTGATCTTCTCTTTTCAATCTCAACAGCAAGTTTCTTTCTTTCTTCTTCTAGCTTTTTCATCTCTTCTGCTGATAATTCTGTCTTCTCTGCTTTGATCTCTTTATCAAATTTGCCTTCATTAACAAGTTTGATTGCTTTATATCCTGCTTGACCTTCTACCATAACACCCATAGAATTACATGTTCCAATAATTTCTTTTACTTTATCTTTTAGTGTCTTGCCCAGAAGATCTCCTTCTTTCATCTTAGCAATCTTAATTATCTGTTCAATTAATAGATCTGCAATCTTGTCTGCTTTTGGATTTCCAGATCCTTTTTCAATATGAGCTTCTTTTTTGATTAATGCAGAAGCAGGTGGTGTTCCCACGCTTATTTCAAATTCTTTAGTATCAGTATCTATAACAACTTTAACAGGAACTTGCATTCCTTTGAATGATTCTGTTTTTTTATTGATTTCTGCAACAACTTCTCCTATATTTACACCCATTGGTCCTAATGCAGGGCCTAATGGTGGAGCTGCAGTTGCTTTTCCGCCTTCTACTAATTGTTCAATTGTTTCTTTTGCCATCTTTATTCACTTTTCTCTTCTTCTTTTAGTTCTTCTTCAATTTTCTCTTCTGCTTCTTCTTCAGCTTCTTTCATCATCTTCTTTGTTTCAGGAGAAGGTTCTTTCTTTTTAGGCTTTTCTTCAGCCTTTTCCACTGCTTTTTTTACTTTTTCAACAGCTTCTTCTTCTGTCTCTTCTTCAGACTTTTCTTCTTTCTTTTTAGATTTCTTAACCTTGATTTTTAAACCTAATGGAAGTCCGCTTTCTTCTTCTTTTTCTTCATCTTCAATGTCATCTATATCAATTTCTTTTTCTGTACCGGGCATTTTTAACTCTTCAACTTCCTCATCAGCAAACTTGACAGGAGATCCTTTAGCTTTAGGAGAAGGAATTGCAACTGATTCTTCTTCAGGCTCTTCGTCACCTTCTTCTGTCTCCCTTCTGATGACTTTAACAGAATCCATCTTAACTGTGATTGGGATTGGAACAGCAGCTTCTAGTAATTCAACAACAACTTCTTCTTTTACTTTGTCTATTCTAGTAACTTTTGCATGTTCTCTCTTGAATGGGCCAGATATGATTTCAACAATATCATTTTTCATGATATTCATTTCTACTTTAACCATTTCAAGCATATGTTCTATTTCTTCATAAGCAATCTCTTTTGATAGAATTCCTCTTGCATATGGTATATTGAAAGCTGCTTGTTCTGCATCTTGTTTTGAAGCAGCTTCTAGGAAAATATAACCCCTCATTCCATGAGTTCTGATTATTGAGTAAACTTTGTAGCCTTTTTTCTCAGCATTTGAGCCAACAAAATCCATAACCTGATCTTCTCTGTTAGCTGTAGTTCTTAAACCGTAAATCTTAGGTTGTGAAGAGTCAGATTTCTTCTGAGTATCTTCTTTTTTACTTTCTTGTTTTTCTTCTGTTTCCATTTTTATAGTAGCAATTGTTTTATCATCTGAATCAGGAATCCAACCAGTCCAATGACTAAAATCCCTATTCCTGAAACTTTAACAATTGTAAGATATTCCTCTTTATCTGGTTTTTTTGTTACTTTTAAAACTCTTAAACACTCCTTTCCAAACCTCTTCATCTTCCTTAAAGCTGAAGGTTTTTCCTCTTGTTGTTGAAAGTCCATTTTTTTATTGTTTTCAACTACCTCTTGTTTGATTTTTAGAAGCAGTTAATGTATATGTATATAGGATGTTTATAAAGGTTACGTTTTCATTTAGAGAAAACGAACCTTTATACTTGGACGGCTCTACCGACCATACTTTAATCCATCTACTAACTCATAATAATTAGGAAATGATTTTTTTACACAATCCATATCATTTATCTTGATTCCAGGAACTATTAATCCTAAAATATAAAAATTCATAGCTATTCTATGATCATCATGTACATCTATTTCAGCCCCATGTGGATTGCCCCCATAGATAGTTAAACTATCTTCAGTAGATTCTACTCTAATGCCTGTTTTTGTTAACTCCTGCTCCAATGCTTCAATCCTATCGCATTCTTTCATTCTTAAGTTTCCAATATTATTTATTGTTGTTTTTCCATCTGCTGCTGCTGCTAAAACAGCTAAAGTTGGAACAACATCAGGCATGTCTTTCATGTCAACATCAACAGCTTTTAATTTATAAGGTCCTTTAACATCAATATAACTTCCATCTCTTTTTACATTGCAGCCCATCATTTCAAGAATCTTTGTAAATTCCAGATCTCCTTGTTTAGAATCTTCTCTAAATTCTCCTACAGATAATTCTCCTCCAGTAATTGCAGGAACAGCCATAACAGTTATTCCACCACTGGCATCAGATTCAACATCATAATTAATTGGCTGATATCTTTGGCCAGCCTTGATTATATATTTACGTCCTTCTTTTTCAACACTTACTCCAAACTCTCCCATTGTCTCTATTGTCATATTAGTATATGGTTCTTCAACAGGCTCTCCAATAGTATGAATAATCATATCCTTATCAGCATATGGGCCTGCCATTGATAAAGAAGTTAGATGTTGGCTGCTTGAATCAACTTTTATGAAAGTTTCTCCACCAGTTAACCCATTAGTGTATATAGTTATAGGAGGGCATCTTTTTCCATCCTTATTTACACTTTCAAGATTGATTGAACCTTTTGTAATCAGGCTTAAAGCATTAGTCAAGTCTTCCAAAGGTCTTTCATGCATTCTTGAGGTTCCATAAATTCTATGTTCACCCTGAATGATACTGCACAAACCAGTCAAAAATCTCATTGTAGTTCCAGCAGCACCAACATCAATGTCATCCTTAGATGGATGCAGCCTGCCACCATTTACAATAAAATTCCCATCATACTGGATATCTGCTCCTAACTGAGACAATGCATCAACCATTGCTATTGTATCATCACAAACAGAAGGATTTTCTATAATAGACTCTCCTTCAGCTAATGCTGCGCAAACCAAAGCCCTATTTGTATAGCTTTTTGATCCAGGTATCTTTATTTTATTCATATGTCTGCCATTAGAACTTAATTTATAAAGCTTATCTAGAAGTAAAATTGAACAAGTTCAACAGACTTCTCTAACGAGAAGCATCAGCTTGCCTTTCCAATTCCAACTTTTTGGAAATAGCTGCAGAATTATTACTTAACCTGTAAGCATTTAGAATTTCATCTGCTAAGCAGTCTTCAATTGATTTCTTTGTGTTGAATGATTTTTGATAAGCTCCTTGTGTAAAGAATCTCAATGCAATATCTATTCTTCTTTGCGGTGCACATTCAACTGCTTTTGGGTATCTTGCTCCACCATACTCAATTGTTATAATCTCTTCTCTTGGAGAAGCATTTTCCAAAGCTTGAACAAAGACAGCAATAGGATTTTCTTTTGTCAGTGATTCAATCTTTGCAAGAGCGTTCTCAACAATTTTATATGCCTTTGAAGCTTTTCCAGTAATATGAGAACTTGATTTGAAATGCTTCTTGGATTTATGTCCAGGAACCATAACTTTATTTATCAATCTTTCAATAATAAAAATTCTTGATTTGTGGAATCTTTCTCCAGCATACCTTGCTCCTGTTCTAGGAACAATTTTTGGAGCTAATGTAATATAATCAACAAGGCCTTTATCTTTAACCTTGATGCCTTCTGTATCCCATCTATCAAATGCTTTAATCATTTGTTCAAATCTCCGATTTTAACACTGGAATTTTTATTTAAAAATTTCATTTTCTTGCTTTCTCTATCTTATTATGTAATAATGCTGTTAAACTTTGATCATTAACTTTGATAACACACCATCTAACTCCTGGAATGTCTCCTTTAGCTCTGCCCATCTTTCCACCAATACATTCAATAACAACTTCATCGTGCTCATCAATCAATTTAATTGCTCCATCTCCTGGGGCGAAAGCAGTAACTTGTTTTCCATTCTTAACTAATTGAACTCTAACACATTTTCTCATAGCAGAGTTTGGCTGTTTTGCTTCTAACTGCACTTTTTCTAAAACAATACCTTTTGCCTGAGAACTTCCTTCCAATGGATCAGCTTTTTTCTTTAATCCAAGAGTTCTTTTCTTATATTTACTAGAGTGCCATCTATTTGAAATTCCTCTTTTCTTCAATCTTCTTGTAGCTGATAAGCCTCTTGCTTTTTTTGCCATTGTTAATAATAGTATTGTGGATTTGTAGGACCTTTAAAAAGGTTTCGTAATCCACTATATAACCTTGATTTCTTTTATATCAAAATATCTTTTGACTATCTCTTCAAAACCTCTTAAATTTACAGCTTCTCTTCCAATCAAATAACCTCTTGTCTGGCTATCGGGAGGAGTTATAGTAACTGTTCCTTCATCTTCTGCAATCTCTCTTGCACCTAATGGATGGATGACATTCTTAACAAACTCAATCACATCATCATCATATTCAACGATCTTTATTTTCTTCTTAAGCAAATTTTCAAGCTTCTTAATATTCATGCCTTTTTTGCCAACAGCCATGCCTGCTTTTCCTTCTGGAACAATAAAAACAAGTCTTGTATCTTGTTTAAAACAATCTTTTGCATTAACTCTAGTAATTTTCTCAAAAAGAGAAATAAACTTCATGATATTAATATCAAATTTAATCTTAACTCCCAACTTATTGCACCTTAACGCCTAATAAAGAAATAGAAAACGGTTTCTTACAAACTGTTCCCAACTCATCATTTGGTTGTTTTAATTGAACAACCTCTGCCTTAGCCAATTCAGCATAATATTTAACACTTTTCTTGACATCAGCAGGACAATTAATTGTTACAAACACTTTTGAAATCTTACCTAACTTCAACTTCTTTAAAACTTCTTTTGTTCCGATTACAGCTTTTCCTTCTTTTATAACTTTTTTAACATCATCTATTGCAACCATTTATTTCACCTTTGTTATCAATCCAGGCAATCCAGTTCCAACTGGAACAGGCTGGTTAAGCATTACATTTTCTACTACTGAATTTAATTCATCTACTTCTCCAACAAGAGCAGCATTGATTATATGTTTGATTGGAGTTTCAAAAGAAGCTCTAGCTAAAACAGAAGCTTTTTTGCTTACAATACCATATCTTGTTATTCCTTTAACTTCTCCTCCAAAGCACATTGTATCTGCTACTAGCATAACATGACGAAGATCAACATTCAATCCTTGAGCTTCAATAACCTTATTTACTTCATTGATAATAACCTGCCTTGCAGCTTCGACTCCAAGAATATCAGCTGTTTCATAAACATCATTAGTTACAGTTCTTGTTTCATCAACTTCTTTTAATGGAAGTATATCATTTAGATTGCTTCCAGCAGTGATTATAATAAATTCATCATTTCTCTTAACAGGCAGAACTTGTGTAATTCCCTTTACACCTTTAACATAAACCTTCTTGATTTTTTCTTTTATCTTATATACATCTCCAAAACTACCTTCTTTTCCCTTTTGCTTTATAATAATCAAATCATCTTTTTTCTTTATTGAAGTTCCTTTAAGCTGTTTTCCTAAAGCAACAGTCACTTGACTAGGATTTATTCCAATCTCTTTCATTTTTTCGTCATTTAATTTTAACTCCATCTTAGAATCAACAATACTAACAGACAAGTCTACAAGAATATCTTTTATTGTTGTTTCTTTAATAGATAAAGCAAGATATCTTATATTCTTTCCAGTGCTCCATGGTTTTTTAAGGAAAATCTCCATCATAGGGGTCTTAATCTTCTTTCTCCCATCTAATATCTCAATAATTCTAGGAAGGCCCACTGTAACATTCATCTCAGCTACTCCTGCAAAATGGAATGTGTTCAATGTCATCTGAGTTCCAGGTTCGCCAATAGATTCAGCACTGATCACTCCAACAGATTCTCCTGGTTCTACTTTGGTTTTCTTGTATTCTTTATACACTTCTTTCAATATCTTATTTATCTTAGCCTCTCCCATACCTTTTGTAAGTTCTTTTACTTCTTCCAAGACATTTTCAGGCAATTTTCCTTTGTATTTATTATATTCTTTAACCATTTATTTCACACTATCAATTATTCTTTTAATATTCAATGTTCCATTTTCTGATTTTGAAACATCAATAGAATCTTCTCCATATCTGAATTGTACAATCTTTCCTGAGGCATCTCTTACAGTATCATCATATTCAACTTTTAAGTCCTGCATTGCGTTAGCTAATCTTCTATAGAGATAACCAGATTTAGGTGTTCTTAATGCAGTATCCATTAATGAATCTCTTCCTGTTATAGCTCCAAAGAAGAATTCATAAGGAGTTAATCCGCTTTTATAGCCATCTCTGATAAATCCTCTTGCATTTGAACTTAAATCACCTTTCTTAAAGCTAGATAAAGTTCTTCCTAGATAACCTTTCTCAATTCTTTTTCCTCTCATAGCCTGCTGACCAACGCAAGCAGCCATCTGAGCTAAGTTAAGAGGTCCTCCTCTGGATCCTGAGTCACTCATAACAGAACTTCCAGTGTTTTTATTCAGATGTTCTGCAACAACTTGTCCTGTTCCGTTTCTAGCTTTATTTAATAATTCTAAGATCTTTAATTCTAAAGTTTCTTCAGCAGTTCTTCCTGGGAAAATTTCCAGTTTGCCTTGATGATATAGATTAATCAAATTATTAACATCATCTTCAGCTTTATTCAATATCTCTCTTATCTTTACTCTAGCTGGATCTGGCAGATCAGTGTCAGATAGAGCAGCTGTAAATCCTACTCTAGATAAATAAACTATTCCTAATTTGAATATCTTTCCAAGAATCTTTATAGCTTTATTCTGACCATATCTTTTATGAATATTTCTTAGCATCAATCCTGCACCTTCTCCTAAATTATCTCTGTCCATAACTCCTTTTATCAGCTTACCCTTCTTAATCACAACTTCCCTCTCTCCATTCTCATCAGTTCCTCTTGATTTTCCTTTAAAGCTAAAATCTTCTGGAAGAATACATGAAAAAACATCTCTTCCACTTATAACATCTTTGTTAGGCAGATTTGAGAAGTCACTTACTCCTAATCTTAATAACAGATCAATTGCTTCTGATTTTCTTAATTCAGCTCCCCTTGTTAATAAATAATTTCCAGAGATAGCATCTTGTACACAGCCAATAACACTTAATCCATATCTTGGAGAAATAAGCTGTGTTTGAACTTCCATTAAAATTTCTGCTTCTAATCTTGCTTCCTCTGTTTGAGGAATATGCAGGTTCATCTCATCTCCATCAAAATCAGCGTTATATGGGTGGCAGACAGCTGGGTTTAATCTGAATGTTCTTCCTTCTAATACTCTTACTCTGTGGCACATCATGCTCATTCTGTGCAAGGAAGGTTGTCTATTGAAAATAGCAATATCTCCATCTCTCAAATGTCTTTCAACAATAAATCCTGGTTCTAATTCTTCAAGTAAAGCTTCTTGAGTTTCATCAGTTATTTTCTTTTTCTTTCCATCAGGCCTTACAATATAATTTGCTCCTGGATATTTCGCAGGGCCATTCTTTACAAATTTCTTCAAATATTTCATATTCCATTCAGTCACTCTTTCAGGAACAGTCAGCTTTGTAGAAATAACCATCGGAACACCAACTTCATTCAATTCTATCATTGGATCAGGACTGATAACTGTTCTAGCTGAGAAGTTAGTTCTCTTTCCAGCAAGGTTGTGCCTGATTCTTCCTTCCTTACTTTTGATTCTTTCAGTTATTGTCTTCAAAGGTTGTCCAGATCTATGCCTAGCTGGCGGCAACTGCGCAACATTATTGTCAAAGAATGTAGTAATATGATACTGCAGCAAGTCCCATAAATCTTCGATAATGATTTCTGGAGCTCCTGCATTGATATTTTCAAATAATCTTTGATTAATTCTTACAATATCTCCTAACTTGTGTGTTAAGTCATCTTCACTTCTTTCTCCAGATTCAAGTGTGATAGAAGGTCTCATCGTTACAGGAGGAATCGGCATTACTGTAAGAACCATCCATTCAGGCCTTACATATCCTGTTTTTAATCCAAATATTTCTAAATCATCATCTGGGATTTTCTCTAATCTTGTTCTTACTTCAATAGGACTTATCTTTTTCTCATTTTCAACAAAAGTTGTTGGTTTTTCTATTGCAACTTTTCCTTGTCTTGCTTTACAATAAGGACATTTGTTTATTGTTTTCATATGTGCAATAACTTCTTTTATTGCAGCTCTTCTCCCTTCTAATCCGCCTTCATGCTCTGCTTTGTCCATTTTTGCTCTGTATTTGCTAATCTTGTCTTCTGGGATCAATATCTTTCCACATTCTTTGCAAGTACTTCTTAATAAGTCAAGAACAACTCCAACAAAACTTATATGTACAACAGGCCTTGCTAATTCAATATAACCAAAATGCCCAATACATTCTTTTAGCTTGCTTCCGCAAGTTTTACATCTTAATCCAGGATCAATAACACCTAATCTAATGTCCATTAATCCACCGTCAACAGGATAACCTTCTTTATCATAAAGTTCAGGAGTTACAACTTTTGCAGTAGCCATCTTCTTGATTAATTGAGGACTCGCTACTCCAAATACGATATTCTCTACTTTTTTGTACACATATTCTTGTGGAATTCCTATATCTTCTGCCATTTTATTTTTGTTAGTATTTATAAGTAAGTCCTAATTTAGGATATACACATAGTGATTTAAACTCATCTAATATTAGTTTAAATGCATAACTTATTTCAACATTTGTTATTTCTACATTATCTCCGCATATTGGACAATAGCTTTTATTTTTATGAGCATCATATATTGCAATTAATCCGCATTGTTCGCAAACAGGAACCATTGTCTTGTCTGCATCAAATCTTTCTTTTAATAATAATGAAGCACCATGTGCAACAAAAGTATCCTTCTCCATCTCTCCTAATCTAAGGCCCCCTTCTTTTGCTCTTCCTTCTGTTGGTTGTCTTGTCAATAGCTGTATAGGGCCTCTTGCTCTAGCATGGATTTTGTTAGCAACCATATGTTTTAATTTCAAATAATACATATTTCCAACAAATATTCTTGCTTTGTATGCCTCTCCTGTCCTTCCATTATACAATGTTTCTAATCCATCTTCTCTAAAGCCTAATGATAATAATTCTTTTCTCAAATCTTCTTCTTTTTCAGAATGGAATGCTGTTCCATCAATATATCTTCCACTTAAAGCTCCAACTTTTCCACCTAATAATTCAATCATATGTGAAATTGTCATACGAGAAGGAATACCATGAGGACTGAAAATCAAATCAGGGCTTACTCCATCTGTAGTAAATGGCATATCTGATTCTGGAACAATTAATCCAATAACTCCTTTCTGTCCGTGTCTTGAAGTAAACTTATCTCCAATTTCAGGAACCCTTTGATCACGAACTCTTACTTGTATTAATTTATTTCCTTCTTCATTTTCAGTTATCAATACAAAGTCAACAACACCTTGCTCTCCATGACTAACTGATACAGAGCTTTCTCTTCTTGTTGCAGCTGCTAGATTATATTCATCTAATGAGCTTAAGAATCTTGGTGGTGAGGTTTTTCCAATTATAACATCTCCTTCTGCAATCTTTGCTTCAGGATAAATAATTCCATCTTTTTCCAATAATCTATAATCTTGTTCAGTTTTATAACCTTTAACATCTTTATCTGGAATGCTGATTTCGTCAACTAATCCTCCACTGTATCTTAATTCTTCAGTAATTGAAGGCCTATAATAAGAACTTCTTCCAAAGCCTCTTTCAATTGAAGATTTGTTGATAACAATTGCGTCTTCCATATTATAACCATCATAACTCATCACTGCAACAATAATATTTTGTCCAGTAGGATGGTGTTCATCTCCATAAATATCATGCATGATTGTTCTAACAATAGGGACTTGCGGGCTATGTAATAAATTAACATCCATGTCCATCCTTACAAGATAGTTTGCAGCATAGAATCCTAAAGCTTGCTTCTGATTCTTACTTCCCATGTTAACTCTTGCTGGTGGAGTATGGTTTGCAAAAGGCACTAATGATGTACATAATCCAAACATGTCCATTGGAGTTATTTCAAGGTGAGTGTGTTCTGTTCTCAACTCTTTTTCAGAAAAAGCAATAAGAGTATTTTCTTCTTCACCTGCATCTAAAAATTCAATTACTCCTTGATGCAAAAGATCACTCCAGCTCAATTCTCCTTTTTCCAACTGCTTAACATGTTTTTCAGTAAGCATTGGAATTCCGTCCTTAACAATGATCAAAGGTCTTCTTGCTCTTCCTTTTCCGCTTTCAATCTTTACTGTTTCTGCTTTTTCATCATAATTGACATTATTATTAGCTGAAATATTTCCTTTTCTTCTTTCACTCTTGAATTGTTCAATAAATAAAATAGGGTCTTCAACATTTCCTATAAATTTTCCATTCAAGTATAGTTCAATCATTTTGTAATAATATTTGCTCCTAAATTTTGAATTTTTTTAATTAATTCTTCTTCATCTGATTCATGAGATGTCTTGCATAATAAAGATAGGTTCTTTCTCAATCCAATATTAGTTCCTTCTGGAGTTTCGATTGGGCATAATCTTCCTAAATGAGTAGCATGTAGTTCTCTTGCTTCAAAGTTTTCCTGAGAAGCAGATAATGGGCTTACAACTCTTTGCAGATGGCTCATTGTATCTAAGAAATTCAATCTTTGGATTCTTTGTGAGATACCTTTTCTTCCGCCAACCCATGATCCTGTTGCCATGCTGCTGTATATTCTTGATGTAAGCAGTTTTTCTCTGATTATAACTTTAATTGAAGGAAACTTTCCTCTTTTTACAATTCTCTGGAAATTATATAACAGATCTCCAATAAGAACTTTAAGATTCATTCTTACTAAGTCTGCCAGTAAATCGCCACTTAATTTTAATTTTTTGTTCATATAGTGATCTTTATCATCTGTTGGCAAATTTCCATTTGATACATCAACAAATTTCTTTAGTAATTTACATAGATTATATGCTTTAAACATCCTGTCTTCTTTTTCAATTCCAAGATGGGGCATTAGATATTTATCAACTATCTCATTCATCCTTTCTAATCTTATTTCTCTTGCTTGAGTTATACCTATTTTCTTTGCAACTCTGTCCATTGCATCCTCATCAGATTTAATATCAGTATATTCATATAAATTGACAATAATATCATCATATTGTTTGTCTTCAGAAACAGCCTTCATTATCTCTTCGTCTTTTATCAATCCCAAGGCCTTGATTATCATGATTATTGGGACTCTCTTCACTCTTGTAAATGAAAGATAGATTGCTCCTGTTTTTGATTTTTCAAATATATGTGGAATCTTGAATGCTCCTTTTTCAGAGAACAGCTTTCCAATATATTCTGAAGGACCTGTAGAAGCTTTTTCAACCAATAGTTTGTTTGCAGCAAGATCCTCAACATTAATCAATACTTTCTCTGTTCCATTAATAATAAAATATCCTCCAGGATCATTAGGGTCTTCTCCTTTTTCAATTAATTCGTCCCTCTTTAATCCGTGTAGATGACAAAATTTGCTTTTTAACATGATAGGTAAACTGCCAATCATTGTTGTAAATGATTCTCTTTGCACTCCGTTGATGTGTGCTGAAACTTCAATATACATCGGAGCAGAATAAGAAATTTTTCTAAGTCTTGCTTCAGTTGGATATACTGCTCTCTTGCTTCCATCAGCTTCTGTTATTTCTGGTTTAGTGACCCATATCTTATCAAATCTTATCTTAAATTCATCAACATCAGGCGGGATAATTGTTGGTTCAACTTCTTTGTTTTCATTTACAATTCGCTGAAGTTCATTTTCTATAAAATTATTAAAAGATTCTATTGTTGAATCTACAAAGCTTTGTTCTTCAAAATATTTTTTAATCAATATTTGATGTTTATTCACTTATAACTCCTCTATAAAATTCAATTTCTCCAGCAGTAGGACTTTGCCTAACTATCTTGATAACATCTCCTTCTTTTGCATGTAAACTTACAATAGCAGGGTCATCTTTCATTATTTTAGGTAGCTCTTTAACAGAAATATGATAGTTTTCGAATAAAACAGCTCTTTCCTTTACAGACAACTTAATGTGTTTTGGCATTAGGATGTGCTTCTTTATCACTATTTTAATTTTTCTTTTTGCCATTTTTACTTTTTTTCCCCACGTGGATTTGATATATGTTGAATGGGCCGGACGAGATTCGAACTCGCGACCACTTGATTGCTTTGCGGTGACATTAAATTCACTTGTGAATTTATGGCGTCACCCATAAAAGTCAAGTGCTCTACCAGGCTGAGCTACCGGCCCTACGCCCCGGTCGGGACTTCCATTGCAGAAGGCTTTTGACCTTCCAACCAATTTGAACCCGAGTTGAAGCCTTTTTGTAAAGGCTAATGCACCTCTGGGATTATTAGCCATTTCGACAGGGCTTCGTGCTAGGCCGAGCTACACTACCGAGGCACGTTGCTCATAGTAGCCTAGTTTATCTTCTATATGAAAATTAAAGCTTGTTTAAGCTTCTTTTGTCTATAGAAAGATGAATTAGGCATAGGGCTTGAATTTTTTCGTAATTTATAAAGGTATCGAAATTTTAAGGAAATTTCGGACCTTTATACACGTTTGGCTTTTTTTTGCCAAACTTTGTATAAATGTTACTGATTTTTAAGAATAAATCCCCGCCGCCGGATTTGAACCAGCAACCTTTCGGGATCAGCTAACTTATCATCATCATAGCAAAATTGCACATCAGATAAGTGATTTTATCTACAGCCGAACACTCTACCGTTGAGCTAGACGGGGCTAAATAAATAAAATAAAAGAACCATATATAAAAGTTGTGGAAAATATAAGAATAGGCCCGTTTGTATTATCGAGTAAAACGAGATAGTACTAATTGTCCACGGGTATCTATAGGGTGAAACCCCTAGGTACTAACCCCTGCTGTGTTAGAGTAACCAATTATCTCTTTTCCTTTTTTCTTAAAGCTGACTTTTGCTCTTGGTATTTTGAATGTTCCAATTATGCTTAATTTAGATTTTACTGTGTAGCTCATCAGTCTGTCTTCTCCAGGAGCAATGTTTTCTATATCCCACTTCAGTACCATTCCTTTTGTTTTATGTCTGAAGACTCTGCTTGGCTTTAAAGTGCCTTCTCCAAATTCTTTTGAGATATTAGCTATGTTAGGGACATAGTCTGTGATAGTAGCTTTCTTGATTGTGTTCTTAGCATCGCTTGTCAGTTCAAGAGTTACTTTTAATTCTGAGATTCCACCTTCTTTTGTATTAACATCAGAAATAACTTTCCTTATTGCCAATGGACTTCGATATTTATAGTGTATTGATAACAATATCAATGCTAATAATATAATATAGACTATTATCCTATAGCTCACAACAATCTCAACTTCTTTTACTTCTCCTGGCTGGAATGAAGCTTGAACAGTATAATATTTTTGTCCATCTTCTTTTACAGTGTCTGCTTTAACATTAGTTGAAGTAAACAGTCTTTTAATAAACGTAGTAGGAACTTTTGTGATATAAATAGCATCTGTATTTGAAGTGCTTGTTACTGTCTGTGTTGTCTTTGTTTTGAAAAATACTGAGCTTGTTGTTTCATCTACTTTAAAAGAAGAAGATATGCTTTGTATTACAATGGGCTTGACGATTCTTTCGGCGATTTCTCCACCTTGCCAAAGTTCAAATGTTAATTTGTAGTCTCCTGGCTGTTGTAATGGATTGATATTATAATTCAGTTCAACAATCTTTTTTCCAAGAGGAATTAGCTTGACATTTTGTTCTGTCTCAAATCCATCAGCATCACTTGAAATCTTCAATGACAAATTTGACAAATCAAGAAGATTTTGGTTTTCTAATTTTATCTTGATATCAACTTGTTTACTTGGATCAACAGTTGATAGCATATCAATAGTCACTCTTATGGAAGGTCTGTAAGCACTAACTGCTTTGTCACTGCTTCTTACATTTACTTCTACAATTTCAGTGTGAACAACTTCATCTGTGCTTAGATCTTTAACATTAATCTTAATTCCATATATCTTCCCAGGTTCAACATATTTTGAAGGTGTGAGTATAATTTTATGGTTTGTTTCTCCATCAGCATATACTTTTATATCTACTGTTGGAACATCCCATTCAATGTCTGGAGAGTAAATTCTAAACTCTCTAATTGTATTTAAGTTATTATTTACAGTAAGAAGGAATTGGGCAGCCTCTCCTGAATCAATCTCACTTCTTATTGAAGTTATGCTATATTCAAAATCTTCAGCAGAAACAGCTGCTAAACTAAGTAAAAGCAGAGATAGTAGTATAATTATTGTTTTTTTCATCTTCACACCTCAAATCAATACTATAATTGTCTCTTTCTACTATATAAATTTTGTTAAAATTACAAATATATGCTCTATAAAAGAAACAATTAAATACTTGAAAAACATACTTATTCACGAGGGGTGGTGGTCTGCAAAATCTAGGGGTTGATCGCTCTAAGGTTCCAGCACCACCTTCTAATTTCTATTAAAAATTAAGAAAAAAATAATTAACTTTTATATGGATTTCTTAAAACAGCTCCTGTTTCTGCTCCACCAACAAAGAAGGAATATCTTGCTAACCATCCTCCTTTTACCTTTGGTGTGAATTCAGGTACGTCTTTCAATCTTTCTTGTATTTCTCCTTCACTCATTATTTGTCCATCGCTGTTTAAAAGATCAAGAGTTCCATTTGATACACTATATCTAATTATATCTCCTTCTCTAATCGCTGCAATTGGGCCTCTTTGTGCTGCCTCTGGAGCTATATGTCCAATACAAGGTCCTGTAGTTCCTCCTGAGAATCTTCCATCAGTAATTAATGCTACTCTTGTTAATTCTGCTCCCACAATAGCAGATGTTGGCGACAACATTTCCTGCATTCCTGGTCCTCCTTTTGGGCCTTCATATGTTATGACAACAACATGTCCATCCTTAACTTCATCTGCAAGAATTGCATCATAAGCTTGCTTTTGTGATTCATATACTTTTGCCGTTCCTTCAAATTCCATCATTTCTTGAGCAACGCCTGCTGCTTTTACAACACTTCCTTTTGGAGCAATGTTTCCATAAAGAACCGCTAATCCTCCTGTTTCAGAAAAAGAATCTTCAACTGCCCTAATCACATCTCCATCTGGGACAGGAGCATCAGCTATATTTTCTATCACAGTTTTTCCTGTAATAGTCATTTCATCTCCATTAAGAAGGTTTGCTCGATAAAGCTCTTTTAGAATAGTACTTACTCCACCTACTTTATACAGATGTTCCATATGAACTTCTGGTCTTGATGGTGCTACTTTACAAATGTTTGGAGTTTGTTGTGATAATTCACCAACTTTTCCAATATCATACTCATCAAATCCTAATTCATTAGCTATAGCCACCATATGTAATCCTAAATTAGTTGAACCTCCAAATGCATTTTCAGCAATAATTGCATTATCAACGCTATTTCTTGTCATTATGTCACTTGGTCTAGTATTTGTTTCTACAAGCTGTTTAATATATTTTGCAGTCTTTCTAGTAAATTCAATTCTTTCTGGATTGATAATATAAGAACCATCTGCTGCCCATGCCCCTGCTGGAATAGTGCCATTACCAGGAGCAGCTATGCTAAGTGC
>JAZGHU010000036.1:0-6958 GCA_036481345.1 Candidatus Woesearchaeota archaeon | reverse complement strand
AATCAAGAAAAATGAGACAAAAAAGTCACAGAATTATTCTTTTACTGCTTCTTCTTTCATCTGACTAAAGAAAGCTTGAATTTTGTCTTCTTGAGGCTCCTCTCGCTCCTTCATCCTCTTCCTTATCTCTTGTTTCAAGAGAGTATCTATTCCTTTTGCTTTTGGGAAAGATAAAGGTGCTGTTGAAGTATACAATATCCTTCCATTAGATTCTCTTCCAACAATTTTCATATCCAATGTCTCTCCTGGCTTGGTAAATTTTCCAAATCTAAATCTGTCGGAGATATATAAGTCCAGAGTTACCCCTTCTCTCAAATCTAGATTAGAGCAAGCATAAGCATGAACTTCTTGTTGGTCATACATTGCAACAAGATTCTTTGTTTGATCTTGTGGATCTTCAGGAATCTTTCTAAGGTTTCCTTCTTTTATTGCATCACAAATAACAGAAGATGACGCTGATAAAGCCAACAGATTAGTTTCTAAGATGGTTGATCCAATTGGCCTGCCTGAACTCAAAATCCTAAACCTTCCATCTGAAGAAAATTCAGAAGAGTGGATATATTTATTCAAATCTAATTCAGGAAAAAAGTTTTCACCTGCTGCCTTATAAAAAGTCTTATCTAATACATAGACTAAATCTCCCTCTCCATTAGTTAGTTTAGCAGAAACTGAAAAAGCTCCTTTTTGCTGCTCTTCTTTCTCTTGCTCAGCATGCAATGATATCTCAAATTTATAATCTGCTCCAGTTATAACTGGCTTTTCCATCTTAGAAAAGTCATAAGAAAATACATAGTCCACTGCCTCAAGGTCAACATAACTCATTGCTTCTGCAATAAGCAAGTTTGCAACAGATGCTTGCAAGAATCCAGGAGATATTGTATCATAATATTTTGGATGGTCATGGTGTATCTTATTACTATCATGAGTTAAACTACAAAAACCCTCAGAATGCTGCACCATGGGATGATAGATTGCTGTCAGCACAACAGGACCATGCTCATTAAAATTCCTCTTTTTTACTAAATTCGTGTAATCAATGTTCATTTCAGTTAAATTTCCCGTCATAGGTAAATGCATATACACTATATATTTAAAGCTTATGCTCTTAAAAGGGTAATGTTTAGATTACTTAAATAGTTTTGTAGCCCAAACAAGATAGTAACAAGGAAAATTCTAAAACTATATAGAAAAATTTAAAAGCTTGGACTATAATATGAGATTATATGTCAATGAAAATGCTGCTTGGAATAGGAGATCAAGATCATATTTCTGATGAAGAGATTATGGCAAAGATAGAAGAAGCAAAGAAAAAGAATGAATGCCATATTGAAATAGAAGATGAAGAAGGCAACATCATCAAAATCGATATTCCTGAACTTAAATTTGACAAAGAGCTGATGAACACTAAATATGATTAAACACAACCTTTAAATAATTCTGTTTAACTCTTTCTAACATGGCAATCAAAAAAGGCGACTTTATCGAAGTTGAATATACAGGAAGATTAAAAGAAGAAGATCTTGTATTTGATACTACAGATGAAAAATTAGCAAAAGAAATAGGTCTTTATTCTAAAGAACAGTCTTATGGTCCTATTGTAATCTGCTTAGGCCAAGGACAGTTGCTGCCAGGCATTGAAAAAGAAATAGAAGGTGCAGAAGTGGGTGAGTTTAGTATGGATCTGCAGCCAGAAGATGCTTTTGGAAAGAAAGATGCAAAATTAATCAGAATGATTCCAATGGCTGCATTCAAAAAACAAAATATAATGCCTGAACCTGGAATGCAAGTCAATGTTGACAGCATGATGGGGATAATTAAAACAGCTGCAGGCGGTCGTTGTTTAGTTGACTTTAATCATCCTTTATCAGGCAAAGAGATTAATTATAAAGTAAAAGTTAATAAAATTATCACAGATGATAAAGAAAAATTAAAATCATTTATTTCTCTAGCATTAAATGCAAAAGATGTTCCTATTGAAATTAAAGAAGGAAAAGCAGAAATAACAACAGATAAAGAAGTTCCAAAAGAGATTCACGAAACTCTTTCTGAGAAAGTAAAAGAGCTTATTCCGACGATAAAAGAGCTTTCTTTTAAGGTTAAGGAAAAGGAAAAGGTTAAATAGGGTTAATTTAACTATTCTGGAATAACAATATTTTTATATTAGAAGTATTTTTAAAATTTAAAAAACTATAAGGTGTTTACTGTGGAAAACGATTTTATTAATCATGAAGAACATTCTGAATCTAACTCTTATGAAGAGTCTCAGCCAGAGCAAAATTATCAACCAGAACCTGCGCCTGAGCCTACTCCTGAACCTGAGCCAGAAATGACTCCAGAGCCTGAAGTGTCTGCGCCAGAACCAGAAGAAACAAAAATAGAAACTAATATTTCAAAAACAGATATGGATGCTGAATTGGAAGCTATGCTTTCAAAACAAAGAGCAAAAATAAAAGTTGTTGGTGCTGGCGGAGGAGGAAACAATACTATCAACAGGATTACTGAGGTTGGCATCATAGGTGCTGAAACAATTGCAGTAAATACAGATGCTCAAGATTTATTATACACTTCTTCTGATAAGAAAATCCTAATTGGAAAAGAAACCACAAACGGAATGGGTGCTGGTTCAAATCCTAAACTAGGAGAAGAAGCTGCAAAAGAAAATGAGATTGATATTAAGAAAGCTATTGCAGGAGCTGATATGGTATTTGTTACTTGCGGCTTAGGAGGAGGAACAGGGACAGGATCTGCTCCAGTTATAGCTGAAACAGCTGCAAAATCAGGAGCATTAACAGTTGGAATTGTAACAATGCCTTTCCAGATGGAAGGCAATACTAGATATGAAAATGCAGTAACTGGATTAGAAAGAATGGAGCAAATTGTTGATACATTAATAGTTATTCCTAATGATAAATTACTAGAATTAGCTCCAGATCTGCCATTACATACTGCTTTCAAAGTAGCTGATGAAATTTTGACTAGTGCTGTAAAAGGTATTGCAGAGTTAGTAACTAAAGCAGGATTAGTAAACTTGGATTTTGCAGATATAAGGGCTGTAATGAAGAATGGTGGAGTTGCTTTGATTGGTGTTGGAGAATCAGATACTGAAAATAGAGCAATAGAAGCAGTTGAAAAAGCAATTAATAATCCTTTACTTGATGTTGACATTGAAGGATCAACAGGTGCTTTGATTAATGTTGCTGGTGGAGAAGACATGACTCTAGATGAAGCAAGAAAAGTCGTTGAAACTATTTCTGAAAGATTAAATGACGATGCAAAGATCATCTGGGGAGCACAGATCTCAAAAGACTTAGACAAAACAATCCGGGTAATGTTAGTTATTACTGGTGTTAAGAGTCCACAAATATTTGGACATGATGTAAAAGTAACTGACAAGAAAAAGCAAGAGATTGAAAGAGAGCTTGGAATTGAGTTTGTTTAAATAAACTTTATAAACTTCTTTTTCTTTATTTTTTTATGAAAGAAATAGAAGTAGATGGAGATGATTGGAAAAAGGCAGACTATCCAGATATACTTCATACAATTCTTGGTCCTTGTATAGGCATTGGGATATTTGACCCAAAAACAAGAAGTGGTTATATGATCCATAGCACTGATTTCTATGTACTAGACAATCTTGATTCATTTCTAAACATAATTCAAGAAGATTACAAAGATCTGTCAAGATTGAGATTATGTGTTGTTGGAAATTCATTGCTAGGAGATGATCCTCAAGAAGTTAATGAGTGTAGTCTTAAAAGTAGAAGCTATGTTGAAGACCAACTGCCAATATATTTTAACAAATCACAAATCGATTTCCAATGGGCTTTAAATGATGTTTCAGTTGATTTTGTATTAGATACATCAACAGGAGACTTTTCAATTAAATATGAGGATATCAAGTGCATGGATGATATTATTGAACAGGGCATTAGAGATTTGCCTTTCTCAGAAGAATATCTAGAACAAAAGAAACAAAAATTTCTTCAAGAAATTAGGAAAGAATAGATTATTTTTTTGCTTTTTCCCACAATTCATCAAACATTATTTCCATTGCTTTTGAATGATCTTTTGATTTTATTTTTATTGCAGAAATCTCATACTGAAACATAATATGATAAACATAATCATCAAAAATAAATATTCCTTCTTTTGATTCATTTAATGATCTTAAAAATTTAACATCTGTATATTTATCACTTTTAATTTTCTTAGATTCTTCTGACACTTCTAATATCTGTTTAATCTTGATCTTGTTTTCTAATCTTTTTAATCTGAATTTTTCAGGGTGATATCCAATCTTTTCCAATGCATTTCCTTGGCTTCCAATAACTTTTAATTCTTTTGCATTATCTAAAATCTCATCAAATATGTTAATAATGGCTATTTTTCCTTGAAAAACTTCTGCTGAAGGCCTTTCTCCAACTTTCTTAAAGATATTTTTCAAAGAAGGTAGTATGTTTTCAATTGTATTTTTCTTTTCATTCAAAGAAGTAAGCAAAACATCTGGATCATTTGCAATGAAATTAGTTTTATTATCAATAATAGTTGTTGTAATCAATCCTAATGCTTTTAATCTGTCTAAGATATCATAAGTTGTACTTCTAGCTAATCTGGCCATCTCTGCAATCCTATTTGCAGTAGCTTGTCCTGTCTTTAAACATATCAAATATACATTAGCTTCCTTGTCAGAAAGTCCATAATTGATCAATTCTTCTTGCATACAAATAATTACATTTAGAACTATATAAACCTTTCTACTGTCGTCCAAAAGCGACGGCTAAGATATAAATACTACTAATTTGCTACTATAGAGTAAGAATGAAACAAGAATGGTGGGATAATAATGGGGGATTTTTTGGTATACATTACATAATTGGAGATTACAGTATTGAAGGTTATATTCCTGGAAAGAAAGAAACACTTGAACAAAGAACACAAAGAGAATCAGAAGGAGTAGTAAATCTTCTTAAACTCAAAAAAGAATCAAATATACTTGATTGTCCCTGTGGATATGGAAGGCACAGTATTGCTCTTGCTAAAAAAGAATACAATGTGAAAGGAATAGATATAAGTTGGGGACTTTTAAAATATGCAATTTCAGACGCCGAGAGATTTGGTTTAGAAAAAAAAGCCTTATTTGAAATAGGAGATATGAGAGATTTAGGCGAAGAAAACTACAATAGATTTGATGCTGTAATAAATATGTTTTATTCATTTGGATTTTTCGAAGAAGAAGATAATGTCCAAACAATGCAGGAGTTTTACAATGCTTTAAAAGAAGATGGACAGTTTTTGCTTCACACAGATATTAGTCCTGAAATGATTTTAAAAGGTAAAGATTACAAACTTAGTGAAACAAGAAACTTAACTAATGGGAAGAGAATTAATGGGAAGTTGGTGACTGATGGAAAATTAATAATCAAAGAAAAATATAATCACAAAACAAAAAGAATAACAGGATCTTGGGTTATTGAACAAAAAGACGATTGGAAAGATGAATTATATGAAATAAAATTAACTCCTTACAGTGTAAGAATCTATTCAAAAGAAGAATTCGATGAAATGGCAAAAGGAGTTGGATTTAAAGAAACAAAATTCTATGGTTCTTTTAAAGGCGAAGATTTTACAAAAGATTCAAAAGAATTAATAATGGTTGCAAAGAAATAATTAATATAAAACTCCAACAACTACTCCTTTGATCTGCTCAAATCTAACTTTATCAGGATCAATTTCTTTGTTGTTGTCTCCTTTTGTTATTGCGTACCACTGTCCATCATTACCTATTTCAACAACTCTGTGGATGATAACAATGGAGCCTGCTTTGTAAGAAATGATATCTCCCAATTCTATGTCTGAAGGTAAATGAGGTAAAAGTTCTAAAGAGATGGAATTAGAATTGAGAACAGGCTCCATTGAGTGAGTATCTAAAATTCTTGCCCACTGCAGATTCTCTTTTTCAATAACAGCTTTGTCTTTAAATACCTTTAGATCACTTGTTTCAATGTGATCAGAAGGACCTTCTAATCTAGCTGAATCTAAAGAAAATGCATGTCTGACTTCCCCACTATATAACATAGCAGCAACTAGGAATCCCACTATAAAACTAGCTACTGCTAAATAAGCAGATTTACGCAAATAATACCACCCCTCACCTTGATTCTATGCGATTACTAGTTTAAATATCCTTTGATGTAACTGAAAAATAGTCATATTTTTCTTTTTAAGTGTAACCTAAACTAGTATACACAATAGTAATATTTATATACTAGGTGTGTTATAATTATATTGATTATGAGGTTAAAAGAGGTGTGGATACTAGTAGTACTTTTGTTTGCTACAGCAGCATATGCTTCTCCAAATGCTAATGTTGATTTAACACCTATTTCTTTGTATGAAACAAATGAAGTAGAGTTTAATCTAACAATAAATAACTGGCTAGGAGATGAAGTGATTGAGCAAGTAAATGTTAATATACCTCAGCTTACAGTAACAGATGTTACAGACTTTCTAGGGTGGCAGAATAATTATTCAGCAAATCAGATTGTTTGGTTTAATGGAGATATTGAGAATAATGCTATAATCTTATTTCAATTTACAGCAGAAGCTGGATTAGTAAATGGAGATACAAATATTGATGTTGATATAATCACAACAGGAAATGGAGATACAACAGACACAATAGAAATTATAATCCAAGATGATACAACTGGACCTGTTGTAGCTAATCCAACTCCAGAAGATAATGGATTCCTAAGACAAGGAATTACTGATCAAACAATTTCTGTGAATGCTTCTGATCCTGAAACAGGGATCCTTAATGGAACTTTTGATTATTGGGACTGCTCTATAAATGTGACAGGTGCGACTATTTATAGTGTTTCACTAACTTGTTCAGATAGCCTATGTGAAACAACAGCAGATTTATCTTATTATGAAGAAGGAGAAACCATGTGCTTTG
>JAZGHU010000035.1:0-30144 GCA_036481345.1 Candidatus Woesearchaeota archaeon | reverse complement strand
TAAATTCAACTAACTACAATAGCACAATCAACAACACAAATGAAACAAATTCAACAATAAATGACTCTATAAAAGTTAATTCAGTCATTGTCAATTCAATAATCATAAACTCAACAAACTACAATACAACAATCATAAATACAAATGAAACAAATTCAACAATAAATGATTCAATAAAAATAAATTCAGTAATAATCAATAGTGTTATTACAAATTCCTTCAACAACAATACTTATCTAGAGAATGTTACAGAAGAAGATTCAAATATAACCAACTCAACAAAAATAAACTCAACAATAATCAACAGCAACATAACAGATTCTATTAATTACAATACTTACCTAGAGAATGTTACAGAAGAAGATTCAAGTATAAATGATTCAACAAAGATTGATTCAACAATCATAGATAGTACAATTGTTAACTCAATAAATTACAACTCATACTTGGATAATGTAACAGAAACAAATTCAAGTATAAATGATTCAACAAAGATTGATTCAACAATAATTAACAGCAATATAATAAATTCTATTAATTATAATACTTATTTAGACAATGTTACAGAAACAAATTCCCAAATAAATGGATCTTTAAAATTCAACTGCTCAATAACAAATGGAACTATCATTGATTCAATAAACTATAATTGTATCTTAATAGATACAGTAGAGATTGATTCAAGAATAAATGATTCCACTGTAATTAACAGCACAATAAATGATACAATCATCCGTTTCAGTAATATAAATGATTCTGATATTCAAAATGACTCAACAATTGACAATAGCTTGCTTATTGATACATTTGTAGAAGATTCAACATTAGATAATGTAACAGCAGATAATTGTACTATAATAAATTCAGTATTGTCAGATACAACATGTATTGACAGTTATATTGATGGTTCATCAGGTGGAGGATGGGTAATTGATCCATCTAATGTAACAAATTCAGTATGTACAATAGGTCCTTGTATTGTAATTGACTCTAATGTATCAGATTCAACAGTTGCAACATCAACAATCCATGATTCAACTTTCAGAAATGGATCTTTAACAGGCACAATAGTAAATAATTCGATTAAAATCGAAAATACACTTACAAACAGTAATGTAACTAATTCAACAAACTATGACTCAACCCTTACAAATGTTAATGAAACAAACTCTTTCATAAATGATTCCACTGTATCAAATGGTGTAGTTTCAAATTCAACTATTGTTGATACAAATACCCTCATACTAGGGGGAAATACTGGAGTAAATAATATTGATGTTTACAATGCAAATATAACAAGCAGCAATGTCTACTCTGGAAATTTAACCTATCTTGGAGACCCATATAATATACCTAGTGGCAGTTTAACATCTCCATGGTCTTTATTGAATATCTATGCAAGATGTGGAAACGCTGTCTGTGAAAGCTCAGCAACTCAATGTGGAACAACAAACAATTATCCAGAATGTACTGTTGACTGTGGAACTTGTCCTATACCTCCACCACCCCCATCACCATCAAGAGGAGGGGGAGGAATCACACCATCTTCAAGAGGAAGCATCTGTGGAGAAGAATGGAACTGCACTGAATGGAGCGCTTGTCTTCCAAATGGAACACAAGAAAGATATTGTTGGGATAAGAACAGATGTGATCAACAATACAATGAAAGAATTATAACTTATGTAAATGTATCAAATGAACCAAATTCAGCAAGACCATGTGACTTTACAGGATGCTCAGATGGAATACAAAACTATGAAGAAGAAGGAATTGATTGTGGCGGATCTTACTGTACTCCATGTGAAGAAGTTCCATTTGTATTTGGAAAAACAATTTGGGAAGACATTGTAGAATATGCAACATTTAAATTCTTCCCATCACTAGGAGTTCCATTTGTATTATTAGGAAAAGGAGTAAGTGCAATGTATGGTGGTTTTACTGAGTTCATTGCAAATACTTATTGGCCTTGGAGCAAACAAGTGATATCATATACATTTGGAAAGATCCAAGAAAATGCGCCAGTATTATGGGATGCAATTAAGTTTGCCTCAGAAAAAACATGGCAAGGAATAACAATAGCAGCAAAAGCAACAGGATCATTCATAAAGAATAATGCATTTGTCTTAGGGGCAATAATAGCAGCAGTCTTGCTAGCGGTAGGAGTACAGCAACTTTATACATTTGCAGCTCCAAAAATCCAAAAACAAGCTGCATTAAGAAAACAAGAATCAATCAGAAATAAAAGAGCAAGAACTGCAAGAATCGCAAGAGCAGAAAGAAATAAGATAGTAGGAGCTGCAAGAGAAAGGGATAACTTAAACAGATTAAGAAGAGAAAAAGAAAAAGCAGAAGCAGCAGAAGAAGCAAGAAAAGCAGCTAGAGCAAGATATAGAAAATTAAAACTAAAACAAAGCATAATAGATACTGAAAAGGCAATAGCAAGACCATTCAAAAAGATAGGAAGAGGAATAACTAGGACAGATGAAGCAATCAAGCAAGGATTGGTTAATACAGGCAGAGCAATAAAGAGAGGAGTGGTGAATACTGAAGAGACACTTGTTGAGCCAATAAAACAAGTTCCAAGAAAAATAAAACAAGAAGTAGTTGAAGTAGGAGAAGCAATAGAAGATACATTCCAAACAGGAAAACGAAGGATCAAAAAAGGATTCATTGTATCAGGAGCAGCAATAGCAGCTGTATTAAGATTAGGTAAGCGTAAAGTAAAGAAAGGAGCAGCAAAAGTAAAAGAAACAGGGGAAGAGCAAAGAAAAGGAATCCAAGCAAGAATAAGAAGGGCTAGAGTTGAAGATGCTAAGAAAGCAAGGGGAAAAGCAATAAGTGATGGAGCAAAAGCAGCAAAAATCAAACATGAAAAAGCAAAAGAAGCATATCAAGACGCATTGAATAATTATATTACTAATGCACTGAAACAAGGAAGATCAAGAGCAGAAATCAAAAGTTCATTGATCAAAAAAGGCTGGCCTAAGAAATTTGCAGAGCAATATGCTGACAGAGTGATAGATATTGCTGAATTAAAAGGCAAAGGTATAGAATTTTAAACAAACTTTTTAAACATATTTTTATTTCTTATTTTTATGTCAACAAAAATCTACATAAAAACATATGGCTGTGCTTTGAATAAATCAGATTCAGAGACAATGGCTGGTCTGTTGAAAGAAGCAGGCTTTGAAGTAGTCAATGATGTAGATGATGCTTTTATTGTAATAATCAATACATGCACTGTAAAGGGGCCTAGTGAGACTAAGTTCTATAAATATCTAAAAAAACTTAAGAAAGAATACAAATACAAAAAAATAATAATTGCAGGATGTATTCCTCAAACAGATCCATCTAAATTAAAAAAACATGGTTTGATAGGAACATCCCAAATTACCAATATAGTGCAGTTAGTTGAAGAAGTTCTTAATGATAATCCTATTCCAATGCTTGAGAAGAAAGAGCTTCCAAGATTAAATCTTCCTAAGATCAGAAAGAATCCAGTTGTTGAGATCATTCCAATCTGTGAAGGCTGTTTAGGATCATGTGCATACTGTAAAGTCAGAGCAGCTCGTGGAAAATTAAGATCTTATCCAAAAGAAGAGATAATAGAACAAGCAAGAAAAGCAATATTAAAAGATAGGATTCCAGAGATATGGTTAACAGCACAGGATACAGGCTGTTATGGAAAAGATATTGACTCTTCTCTTCCAGAATTGCTAAAGGAGATTATCAAGATTCCAGGAGAATTCAAGATAAGATTAGGGATGCTCAATCCAAATTATGCTTATGAATTCCTAGATGAATTGATTGAAATATTTAAATCAGAAAAGATGTTTAAATTTTTGCATGCTCCTGTGCAGTCTGGCAGCAATGAAATACTAAAAGCAATGAAAAGAAAGTATACAGTTGAACAATTCAATGAAATAATAGATAAATTCAAGGCAGCAATCCCAAATATAACCATTGCAACAGACATTATTGTGGGATTTCCAGGAGAAACAGAAAAACAATATCAAGATTCTCTTGATTTAATTAAAAAAATAACTCCAGATGTCTTAAACAGATCAAGATTCTGGCCTCGCCCAAAAACACCAGCAGCAAAAATGGAAAACAGAGTTCCAGGTCCAATAATAAAACACAGATCAGGATTAATGTCTTCTATCTTCACAAATATTGCAAGAATGCAGAATGAAAAATGGCTTGGCTGGACTGGCATAGTGTTGGTTGATGAAATTGGCAAAGATGATACTAAAGTTGCAAGAAACTTTGCTTACAAGCCGATTATTATTCCAGGAAAATACAAGCTTGGAGATAAACTAAAAGTAAGAGTCAACAAAACAACTAATTTTGATCTAAGAGTGTAAACATTTAAATATCACTTAAATTTCTCTTATTAAAATGACAACTGTTACTGTGAGTGGATATTTTACAGTGCTACATAAAGGGCATGTAAAACTTTTTGAAGCAGCAAAAGCATTAGGTGATAAACTAATTGTAATTGTAAACAATAATGATCAACAAATAGCAAAAAAAGGCAAATTAATACATGATTCTGAAGATATCAAATACATAGTTGAAAGATTAAAGATGGTAGATGAAGCTGTTGTTTCTATTGATAAAGATGGAAGTCAGTGTGAAACATTAAGAATGATCAAACCTGATATTTTTGCAAATGGTGGAGACAGAAATCAAGCAAATGTTCCTGAAACTCCTGTTTGTGCTGAATTAAACATCAAAATGGTAGATAATGTTGGTGGAGAAAAAATGAATAGCTCCTCTGATATTTTGAAAAAAGGTGAACAATAGACAAAATGGCTGGAATCTTCAAAGCATATGATATAAGGGGAATTTATCCTTCTGAATTAAATGAAGAACTTGCTTATAAGATAGGCAGAGCAACTGTTCAATTTCTAAAAGTTGATGAAGTATTAGTTGGCAGAGACGGCAGATTAAGTTCTCCAAAAGTATTTGAAGCATTAGTTGATGGCATTACAGACCAAGGAGCAAATGTTGTTGATATTGGTTTGTGCTCAACTCCAATGTTTTATTTTGGAGCAGCTAAAGCTCCTGCAGCAATAATGGTTACAGCTTCTCACAACCCAAAAGAATACAATGGATTCAAATTCTGTAAAGAAAATGCAATTCCAATGAGTTATGACACAGGAATCAATGAAGTGGAAAGATTAGTTTCTACAAAATTCCAAGAGCCTGATCAAAAAGGGGAAATAACAACTAAAGAGATTATGGATGATTTTATCAAACACAATATAAGCTTTGTAAAAACAAAGAAGAAGTTCAAGATTGTTGTTGATGCTGGAAACGGAATGGGATCATATACATATCCTAAATTATTTGAAAAACTTCCATTTGAATTTATTCCTTTGTATTGTGATATGGATTTTAATTTTCCAAATCATGAACCAAACCCCTTACATTATGAAACATTAGCTGATCTACAGAAAAAAGTTGTTGAAGAGAAAGCAGATTTAGGAATTGCATTAGATGGAGATGGAGATAGATGTAATCTAGTTGATGAAAAAGGAGAGATAATAACTAATGATCTTACAACAGCATTAATTGCAAAAGCTTTGCTTAAGAAAAACAAAGAAGCAAAGATACTTTATGATTTAAGATCATCAAAGATAGTTCCTGAATATATTGAAGAGAATAAAGGTCATCCTGTAATATCAAGAGTAGGTCATTCTTTTATCAAAGCAAAGATGAGAGAACAAGATGCAATCTTTGCAGGAGAGCTTTCAGGCCATTTCTATTATAAAGACAGCTTTTTTACAGAATCTAGTTTCATTACACTAGCATTAACTCTTAATTTATTAGCAGATGAAAAGAAAAAATTATCAGAATTAGTTGCTCCATTAAAAAAATATTTCCAATCTGGAGAAATAAATTCAGAAGTTGCTGATAAAGATGCAAAAATAGAAGAAATAGAAGAAAAATACAAAGATGCTGAAAAAACATTGCACATTGATGGAATTAGTGTGTATTATAAAGATTATTGGTTCAATGTACGCCCTTCAAATACAGAACCTTTGCTAAGATTGAACTTAGAAGCTGATTCTAAGGAATTGATGGAACAGAAAAGAGACGAAGTTCTAAAGCTTATCCGTGAGTAATTTTCGGAAGATTTATATAGTAATTTCTTCATTTTCAGTAATAGCAATTTATTTTTTGCAAAAAATAAAAAAGGTGTTTAATAATGGCTGAAAAAGAAAACAAAAATCTATGGTATATCATAGGAGCAATTGTTGTAATTGTAATTCTTGTGCTTGTTTTCATGAGAAAACCAGTAGAAGAAGTAGCAGAAGCTCCTGTAGAAGAAGGACCAGTGTTGCCAGAAGCAGAAGTGCCAACAGAGTATGCTGGAGAATCAGAAATGGTTACAAGCGCAGTTTGTGCTGATGGTAAAGTTGGAGCAGTAATCACAAATGTTGCTGACACAACTGTAACACTAGCAAGAGAGTGGAAAATTCTTATAAGAGGATTAGTTGTTAAGGACCCTGGATGTGACAAGACAACTCTTGAACCAGGAGACAGTACAGTATGTACAACTCTTAATGGAGCATTCCCAGTTGTACCAGGTCAAAATGAAGTTGTAATCAGACTTGGTGGAGCAAAAGAAGGAAAAGCAACAGTTACTTGCTAAGCTTTTTTTCTTTTTTTTTTATTTTATTTCTTTAACAATTATTATATCTTGTAATAATTTTTCTGCAGAATTAGTTGCTTTTGCTAATGATTTTTCAAGATATTTTTCTGTATTGCTAAGTTTTTCTTCTATTCTTGATGCTGCTGATGATTCAAGCAGATAAATATCATCTTTGATTACAGCTAAGTGTTGTTTTAATGTAGGAACTAATATTGTGACGGCAAGTTCTACTTTTCTTAGATCTGATAATTGTCTTTCTGCTTTTTTTATTATTTCATCAATTCTTGAGATATTTAATTTGTCAAATATCCTTTCTATTCCTTCTATGTCTTTGCCTAATAGAAAAATATGTTTAGAAATTGGCTCTTTTAGGGGTTTTGCAAAGGGTTTTCTTAATATAATCGGAGCTTCTATTGCTTGATATAATCTTCTTGATGTTGTTTTCATTTCTTCTTTTAAAAGATTTAGTTTGTTTGCTATTTGTGCTGATTGTTTTTTGTCTGCTAATAAGTCTATTTCTCTGTGGAATTTGTCTAATGCTTTAGATTCTCTATAAAGGATTGTATCTGAATCTAGTAGTATATTTTTTAGATCTTTGATAATAGAATTAATCTGATCTAGAATTTCAATTGTGTCTTGTCTGATTATTGCTGAGAGTTCTTTAACAGCTGATTCTTGTTTTTTATAAGTATTCTTGAGTTTTGTAGATTTTTCTTTTAGTTTTACTTTTTGTACTGAAAGTTTTGATAGGTCTGCGTTTGCTTTTTTTAGTTTTTTTAGGTTTAGTTTATTTCTTTCGGTGATTCTTTTGATTTCATTTCTAGATTTAAGAATAGTTGCTGCATTCTCTTGAATAGATTTAGATAAAGATACAGAGGTTGCTAATCTGAATTTATACATTTTAAGTAGTTATTTCTAATGTTTTTTGAGTATTTTTTAATTCAGAACCAATTCCTTTTCCAATTAGATATGATTGAGGAGAAATAACTCCTGATAGGATATCTATGAGTGTTGTTTTTTCTGTATATTCTGCAAATTCAATTTCTTCTAATTCGAGATTTGATTTTAACCATTCTTTTGCTGTTTCTTTGTCTCCTACTGCATCTATTAGATTGAGTTCTAGTGCTTCTATGCCTAAGTAGAATTCTCCTGTTGAAAGTTCTTTTGCTTTTTCATAAGTCATGTCTCTGTTTTCTGCAACGCTTTTTATGAATATCTCATGTATCTTATTTATTTTTGATTGTAGGATTATTCTCTCATCTATTGTTAATTGTCTTAATGGTGAACCAAGGTCTTTGTATTTTCCCCCTACTAATCTTTGATAGGTCATATTATATCTTTCTAATAATCCTGCAAATTCTATGTAAGAACCTAAAACACCAATAGAGCCTGTTATTGACATTTCATTTGCAATTGAATAATCTGCTGCAGAAGCTGCCCAATAACCTCCTGATGCTCCAACTTCTCTTATAACTGCAACTGTTGTTTTGTTTGCTGCTTTTATTGCATCTGATATTTCTTTTGATGCTACTGCACTGCCGCCTGGAGAGTTTATATCAAAAACAATTGCTTGTATTGAAGGATTAGAATCTGCTTTTTGTATTTGCTGAACTATTATTGTTGAAGATGCTGTTTCTGAACCAAATCCAGAAGCTCCATCTGTTCTTATCACTCCTTTTATAGGGATTAATGCAACATTGCCAATTGGTTCAATGTCTACTCCTATGAATAATGATAAGATTGATACAACAAAGAAACTTATGAATGCAAATATGAATAATGCTATTGCAACTGTTAATAACCTCTTTTTTTGTGGTGGTTCCATTTTGTTTAATTTAATTTATTTGTATATAAACTTTGCCATTGGCAAAGAGAGTTTTAAAATCTTTGATTTTAAAACTAAACTTATCTAATCTAAGGGCATTCATTTTATTTTATATTTCTGCACTTGGACAATGCCGTTTAATCTTTCTAATAATCTTTGATTTTTTGGTGAAGTGACCATATAGAAAAAATCTATTATCCAAAGGATTATGAATAGTTTTGTTACAATAAAAGTTAAATTGCTTAGTAAGTAATTCCAATAAGTTATTTTTCTTTCAGGAGCAATGTAAATCCCAAATAACATTTTTCCAGGTGTTTGCTGGATCTTGTATTCTAAGTATGTGAAGTAGAAGACAACAATAAGGCTCATTAAAACTAATATTGGTGAGAGTCTGGCAGCTATCTGTGGATTGCTTTGAAAAAAATTCATCTGGTTTGAGAAAGTTGCTGTTGGAATTAGTTTTCTGAATAATCTATCAAATGGAAATAATATGAAAAGGTCTATGATCAAGATATCTATGATAAAAGCAAAGATTCTTTTTCCAATAGAAGCTGGTGCTATAAAGAATTTCTCTTCTTTTTTCATAAATAGTTGATTAGCGCTATTGTATATAAAAGTTCTTATTTTCGCAATGCTTATAAAGAATTCACAGTTTCTAGAGTAGAATGAGTAAAAAGAAAGAAGAAGCTGCAAAGCAAGCAGCATTACAGCAGCAGATTTCTAGAATCAAACTACCTAGGGGAAAACAATCTTTTGGGATTGTTGATCAAAGAATGGGTGGAAGCAGGATGAGAGTTAGATGTCTTGATGGAAAGACAAGACTTTGCAGAATTCCTGGAAGAATGAAGAGGTATTTATGGGTTAGAGAAGGTGATATTATCATTGTTGAGCCATGGGAATTAGGCGGGGATGCTAAAGGAGATGTTATTTACAAATATTCTAAGAGTCAAGTTCAGTATATCAAAAGAAAAGGTTATTTGAAGAAATTAGAAGAGTTTGAAGAATTCTAAGGCCTTATAGAAGGGTCTACTATTAGTTCTATTCCTGATTTTACAATAATTTGTTCAGCTAGTTCAAAATTATATGGCTGATTTTGCAGTTTGGGTATAAGAATATGATTTACTTTATCCCAATATACTCTATCTGGTGTAACTATTTTTGTTATTCCTGCTGCTTCTATTGTTTTTGTGCAGTTAGCACAAGAAAGCCATTCACTTAAGTAAATCGTAGCATCTTTTATTGAGATGCCTTGTTCAGCAGCACTTCCAATTGCTTTTATCTCTGCATGTACTGTTGGACAATGCTCCATCCCTTCTCCAGATGGATATTCTGCTCTTAAACAGTCATGAATTCCAGTCCATCTCTTTGGGGGACCGTTCCATCCACTGATATATTGGCCATCTGCTGTTTCAATCACAGCTGCAATTGGATGTTTGTTGCATTTTTGATATTTTTCATTATCTAATATATTTCTTAGTATTTCCCTAACTTCCATTTAAATTTAGAATTATAATCTATTTAAAATGTTTACTACTCTAAAATAAAAAACTTTAAATAAGATAAATTATTTGATTTTAATATGGGGGAAAACAAAGGTTCATTTATAATAACATCATTAGTAATGTTTGTACTTTTCTTAAGCTGGATTGGAATTGTTTTTAATCTAGGTGGAAGATTCTATAAAGTTGAAGTGGTGCTATTAATTTTATTTTTATTAGCCAGTATCAGATTGACATTTGGAAGCAACCAATGGAGAGGATTGATCAAATTTTATTCTTTAGTTTGGATTAATTTGTTAGCTATTTATTTTTTAAGATTCCAATTAAAAGAAGTTGTTTTGCCATTTGCAGTAAGTTTTATTGGATGGCTTGTTGCTTTAGTTAAAGTAGACAACAAGGATATTGAAACAAACTGGGGAGAAGGGAGTTTAGATAATGAAAGTTTGAATAAGGAAAGTTTGAATAAACCAATTAAAAAAGAGTTTAGCCCTGGAAAGTATGTTGCAAGCAAAACAGGGAAAAAGTATCATGCTCCTAAGTGTGATTGGGCAAAGAAGATAAAAGAAAGTAATCAAGTTTGGTTTGATTCTAAAGAAGAAGCTAAAAAGGAAAAATTAAGTCCTTGTAATTGTGTTAACTAGAAGCTTTATAAAATTCTAAGTATTTCTTTATGTAATGGTTGGTACTATCTCAGACTGGATAATTTCTTTGAAGAAAGAAGGATTAGAAGATTTTGCAGAGAGATATCATACTGAAAAGTCGATAGATGATAAAAGATTAATTGATTCAGGATTACCTGCTTTTGATAGGATGAAAATTGGATATCATGAGTTTACAGAAGAGAATGTTGGAGAATTTCTATCAGAATATGAAAGATTTATTGTTAGAGCCTTGCCTGCAAAAGGAAGAAGCGATTTGCCGAGAAGACCTAAAATAGGTGTAAAGACTTATGAGGAATGTAAAAAATTTTTAAATGAATTGTTTTCAGGAGAATTGAAGGGAGAGGAAGATAATTATAATGTTTCTTTAGTAGAGATTGCTGAGAATAAAGGATCTGGCATAATTATTTCAAGAAGCAATGATGTTTTAATTGAAATTGGGAGTTGCGGCCTTATGGAGCTGTCACATGGAGCTGATCCTGATTTAAGCTGCAGAATTGATTTGGCTGGAATTGGACATATAACAGATAAGATGTGCTGGGGAAAAGGGAAAGATGAAAAAACTGTGAGATCTGTTTTAAAATATATTGAACTAACAAGAGATAATTTTAGTCCTTTGTTTATGAGGGGTTATTTTGAGTTTGTTATTACAAATAAGAATGATATAAAATTCTGGGATTATAAGGTAAATGATATGTATTTAAAGTAATTTGTTCACTGCTAAATTTATTTTAATTTCTTTATCAATGCTTTTACTCTTTTGACGATATAATCTCTTGTTTTTCTGAAATTATCAATTGGAAGTCCTACTGTGTCAACAGCATTCCATCTTATGATCTTTTCTTTTGGGGTTAGTTCTGGAAAATTAGGAACATCTTTATTCATGATAACTACTTTTTCTGCATTGACTATCCCCTCATAAGTCAAAGAAGAAGGTGTTTTTTTTGATGGTTTTATATCAATCTCTTTTAGAACTGCTTTTGTTTTGGGGTCTATCTGAAAGATGTGGATTGTTCCTGCGCTTACTGCTTTGTAGCTGTTTGGAGCAAATTTATTGAAGATTGCCTCTGCCATGATGCTCCTTATAGAGTTTCCTTGGCAGACAAATAGGATTTGTTTCATTTTTTTTCTTTTATCTCTTTTTTTATAATAAATATAGCTATTGATATTACACCTATGACTATTGCCATATCTGCAATGTTGAAAGCAGGCCATATCTTGAAATCAATAAAATCAATTACATAGCCCAGCTTGATCCTATCAATTAAATTTCCAATAGCTCCTCCTAAGATTGCTGCAATAGATAATTGCATGCATTTGTTATCGGGGATTGCTTCATAAAAATAAAAGATAAGTCCGATTACAATTATTGAAAACCAGATCAATAATCTTGTTGATTGTGAAAATAATCCAAAGCCCGCTCCTGTATTTTGGATATAAGTTAGATGGAGGATATTTTGTAGAACAGGTATTGACTGTAATAATTCCATGTTCTTGATTACTGCTAATTTTGTCAGTTGGTCTAAGAGTAATATTCCTACTGCAGTCAAAGAAATAATAAGAAATTTATTTAGTTCAGTAGATTTCTTGTTTTTCTGATTCATGAGCTAGTCTCTCTATATTTACCAATCTTTGGTGTATGTTTTCTAGGATTGCTTTAAGTGAATCTAGTTTTGCATTAAGCAGCTGTATATCTTTGTCCATTGATGGCTGCTGCGCCATTGGCTGAGCAAATGAAGTTGCTGGTTGCGGAGGGGTTGGTGGTTCTGGCATTGAGCCTGGTGGTATTGTACCAGGCATTGGAGGTGTTGGGCCTGTTGTCATTCCTGGCTCTGGTTCTACTCCTAATGCTATATCACTTTCTTTTCCTAATCCGCCTAAATTAATTGGTTCTTTGAGATCTAAAGGTTCTTCTTTGTGCCTCCAGAAAAATACTTTATCCATCATTCCGATTTTAATTCACCTCTTCTGTTTTCATTAATTTTTTTAAATATGAAGTTGGAGCAAATTTGATAAGTTTAAACATTGGTGTTTCTTTGTAGATGATTATGTTCTTTTGCTTTATCTGATCAAACAACCATATTGGCTCCTTAAATCCTGTTGTGAGCATTGCTGCAAATAATACTCCTCTGAATCCATCATCATTTTCTATGTTCATGTCTCTGAACATATCTTTTCTAAATGCTGCTAATTGTGATGCTGAAACAGCTCCTACTTGTGCTATGATATAGTCATCAAGAGGTGTTTCAGAATCTATTAATGTGAATACCTCTTCTTTTGATAAAAGCAAGTTGCCACCATCTATTGTATCTATCAAATCAAAAGCTTGTTTTTTTACTAGATATAATTTGTAATTTTCTCCTAATAATTCATCAAGATCATTTTCTTCATAAGGTCCAAGTGCATCGCCTGAAACAAAAGTTGGCTGTGAAGATTCATTCATGAATGTTCCTGAGAATCCTGCTAAAATTATGCCGTCTTCTTCTAATAAGTATATGGAAGGTATAGCTTTGGATTTTTCAGTGAATTCAGTTGCATCACTTACAACAAGAAAAGAAATCAAGGCTATTGTTATTGCAAGTATTGTTGAAGCAAGAAATATTGCTTTGAAAATAGATTTTGTTATCTTGAAAACTATTAATCCAATTACAGCTAAGATTATAATCCCGATTATAAATTCAGTAGTCATTCTACTTTATAGCTATTAGATACTTTAATACAAAGAATACTACTCCTGCTAAAGCAACAAAGAATGCTGTATGGATTAGTTTTCTTGTAAATTTTAATAAAACTCCTGCTATTATAATTGCTAGAACAACTAAAAAGATTGTTTTGAGTGCCATTTTAATTTTTTATATGCTGCTGCACTATATAAGGCTTTCGAAGAGAAAACCTATGCTTTGAGTTTCATGTTAGCTAAGATTCCTATTACAACTATAAAGCCATAAGCTATGAGGATGTATTCCAAAGGAAACACTTTGTTCAGTATCAAAATGATTCCTACAACTAATGCTATCATTCCAGTGGCTAACAATGTTGCTTCTATGATTGTCTTCATGATTTGTTTTTTTACGTTTAAAGCTGTTTGGATTGTTGCTTTCTTGACATCTTCTACTTTTTTTACTACTTTGTATTTCTGGCTGAAATATTTTGCAACTGCTTGAGAAAATAAATCAACATAGTCTGAAACCTTGCTTGCTTTTTTCTTTGCCATTATTTACACCTTTTATTTTCTTTTTCTTTTAATGACTCTAGATGCTACTCCACCTATTGCTGCGCCGATTCCAGCTGCAATAGCTGCTGCTTTTTCAGGATTCTTCTTGATGTATGCTCTAACTTGTTTTTCATGCTTTAGAAATTTTTGCTTTGCTTTTTTCAATTCTGCTAATGCCTTTTTTTGACTTTTTTTGACTTTTGCAGAAACAGCTTTTACTTTCTTTTTTACAGTTGGTTTTTTAGGGGCTGCTTTTTTAGCTCTTTTTTTTGGCATAAATACCACCTCTTGTTTAATGTTGTTTAGAATGTTTAAATACTTTGCTAAAGGTGTTTAAGAAAATAGAAAAATAATCTCTTTTAGTAAATATTACCTAAAAACTTCGTTTTATAGTAATATTTATATATTCTTTTTTTTATTTTCTTTCTTAGAGGTGTTTATATGAAAAAAATTATTTTGATAGGAATTTTATTTATGATGATTTTCTTAGTTACTGGGTGCAAGGTTGAAGAAGAAATAATAGAACCTGAGCCAATTCCTGAACCAGTACCAGAGCCAGAACCAACAGCAACAGTAGAAGGGCCTTTAATAGATGGTATTGAGGTTCTTTCTGAAGTAAGATGTCTTGACAATAAGATTGAGCTAATATTGACAAATCCATCTAATAGGACAATAAAGATTGGATATAATGCAAAGATAATTCTTAATGGGCTTATCTCAGCATTTCCTGAATGTGATAAATTAGAAATAGGGCCTTATGAATCTGTTTATTGTGCTGATATATCTGGTCCTTTATCTATCAGAAAAGGAACTAAGAACAAGATTCAGTTCAATACAGATAGAGATAGTGATTTCTTTATTGTAAGTTGTGGAGAATCATAGATTTTTTTATTTTTTGCATTGTTTATAGAGCTGGATAACTTTTTTTAAGGTTGAGCCCCATGAAAAATTCTTTTTAGCATATTTTGCAGCGTATTTTCCTTTTGTTTGTTTTGTCTTGTTTTTTAATTCTTCGATGATTGCTTTTGCTAGTGCATCTGGATTGTTCATTGGAACTAATTGTCCAACTTTAGAATTTATGAAATCTGGGAGGCCGCCTGCATTGGTTGCAACAACTGGAGTTCCGCAAGCTAATGCTTCAATTGCTACCAGTCCAAAAGGTTCAATTCTTGATGGGACAACTGAAACATCTGCAATGTTGTAGATCTGTGCAATGTTTTCCTGTGGCTGCAGTCCAATAAAGAATATTTGTCCATCTATTCCAAGTTTGTAAGCTTGCTGATGAAGTTTGTCTTTTAACTGGCCGCCTCCTGCTATTATATACAATGTGTCTGGAAAAGCTTTGTTTATCTTTGGGATTGCATCTATTAAAATATCAATCCCTTTGAAATCTGTTAACTTGCCAACAAAAGAAATTATTTTTTTATGCGGCTTGTGGATATCAAATAATTTTAATAATTTATTTTTGTCTACTTTTAGAATTTTGAATTTATCTTCATCAAATCCATTTGGATTTAAAGCCAATTTAGATTCTGGAACTTTGTAAAGTTTTAATACATCTTGATGAACTTGTTTTGAGATTGTAATTATTTTATGAGCATTATTAGCTCCTTCAAGAGCATATTTATGATATCTTTTGTCTTTGCTAAATCCCATTAAATCAGTACCGTGTGCTGTAACTATGTATGGAATTTTTAATTTGTGAGCAACATAAGGAGCAACCCAAAGATGTTGTGCATGAATTATATCAGGAGCAAATTCTTTTATTACTTGTTGTGTTTTTTTAATGTAAGCATCAATATATTGTTTAATCTGCTTTTCTGTCAAGTCATAATAAGTCAGATTGCTTCTTGGATGGGTTGTGAAGCAGGGAAAATTAAAAGGAATATCTTTGTTTGCTTTTATTGTATAAAGCTTGAATGGATATTTATTCTTATCTGGCTGATTATCAATGTCAATAACTGCAACTTTATGTCCTTTTTTTATCAGTTCTTTTGCAATGTTTAAAGTATAGATTCCAGAGCCTGAACCTTGCATTGGAAAATGATTTATCAATAGTATTCTCATAACTTATTTGAGAAATAGGTTGTATTTAATATTTACTTATATCTATCCCAAGATCTTTTAAACTAAAGCCTAATGGAAGCAGATCTATTATTGTTGTTACTCTTGCTTCTTTGTGAGAGTTGGCACCTATAACCTGCATTGTATCATCTGCTTCAAAGATTTTTTGCCTGCATAATCCACAGGGAATGCCAGGACCTTCTCCAACATAAACTGCAATTGCTTTGAATTTTCTTTTTTTATCAAAGATTGCTTTGTTTATTGCAGTCATCTCTGCATGTGCTGTTAGAGTGTATGTAGCTGATTCATAATTTGCACCTGTATATATTTTTCCTGTTGTTGTTAGCAAAGCTGCTCCTACTTTGTAGTTTGATAATGGAGCAACTGCTTTTTCTCTTGCTTCTTTTGCAGCATGCACAAGTTCTTTTTGCCAATTTTCGAGATCTGCAATCTGTCCTTTGTAGATTGCTGGATGGCCTGCTAATCTTCTTAGACCTGTTGGCTTTCTTTTTTCAATTGATTTATAATATTTTTGAACTGTTTTTTCAAGATCTGGCTGTAGATTAAGATGAAAGCATTCAACTGGAATATCATTATCTAAAGAGAAAGACACTTCTTGTCTCATGCCTTTAGATAATTCATCTCCTGTAGCCCAATATTTCTGAACTAATCTGTTTTCAATATAAAACTTATTGACTTGCATCCCTAGCCTTCTTTCTTTTGGCTTGTTATCATCAAGATATTGGAGGCATGTAAGATAAGGAGCACAAGGAATAACATCTAATTTAGAACGATGTATTTCTCTTAATATTTCTTGGACTTCTTTTATGTTTCTTTTTATGTTTCCACGTAATTTGTGGCCTATGAAAACTAATTCTGTCATTATACCACCTACTAATCTCAGAATCAAAGCAAAGGGGCACTAACCAAAAACAATCCGCCCGAATAGATATAGAAATGCAGCTTTATTTAAAAAGTTTTAGGGATTTGCCCCAAGTAAAGTCCACATCGCTTTGCTCGCGTACAGACTTGGTAAACTCTTGCTAATGCTCGAATTCACCAAGATTTAAAAATGGATTCCTATTAGCTTTTTCATGAGTCTAGACGTGTTATTGACAAGATTAGAAGTAACTCCAAAAGGAGAATTGTATGCTGGATTTAGGAAACGAGGAGGAGTGTTTTTTCCTGATTGGAGGCATCTTTTTGTTACAAGAATTCTTGGAAGGAATAGCAGTGATATGAATGAGCTGCGGAAAAGAGATGCAAATCTAGCTGCTGTTAAGAAAAAAGTTGAAGAGAATCCTAAATTAGACAAACATGTTGCAAGATTAAAGAATAAATATTGGTGGGTTTATCAGATATATTGTCCAAGCAGTTTAAAAGATGAACTGCCTGAAGAATTTATCAGAGGGCATTATACTCAGCAGGCAAGATGGCAGTTGAAATGTCCTGGAAACTTGATTTCTGTTGAAGATGGTGTGTTGTTTGCTTTAGATGAGAAGAAAAGAGTTCAAGAAAGAATTGATTCTTTGCTAATTGGACTTAATGATGGCAGAAAGCAAGCTTATGTAACAAGAACTTTTAATGATCTGAATGATTTGTTTGAACAATATAATGGAGAAAATTTTGATGAGCTGCTTAAGCAAGCTGAGCAAGTTGCTAGTCTGAAGAAATTAGATCCTGGATTTTTAGATAAAAGAAAAGAGATAGCTGATTTTATCCTTAAAGCAAATGAAGGAATAGATGGGGATGTTTTACTTAGATATTTTCAGCCAAATGAAAAACATAGAAATAGAATATTAAGAGTTGAGCAAGAATCATGGGATTATCTGAAAAATGGAAAGATGCCTTCTACAAAAGAATTTTTTGATATGTTATGGTATTTTGTTGATATAGAGATTCCTTTCTTTAGAAGAGATGAGCCAAAGATAACATGGGTTGGGGGAGAGTATTGCAAAGGAAAAGAAAAAAAATCTGATATTCACACTGTTCATGATCTTGATGTAGATGGACTTGAAGTTTATGGAGAAAAATATAAGGGGCTTTTAGGAGGCAAAGTAGGAGATGTACTTAAGAAAATAATACCTAAAGCAATGGTCAAGTTATCAGATGGTTCTATTTTTCAGATCCATAAGTATCCAAATGAATTTGAATTGGTTACTGGAGTTACTGAGAATATTAATGAAGAAGATCCTGATTGGATGTGTGCTTTTAATAATAGGTTTGATTTTATCAAAATGAGGGAGACTTTGGCTGGATTTCCAGTAGGGGATGAAGCAAGTCCTCCTGTGTTTAAAGTAACTACAAAATTTTTTGAGAGAATTGGAATAAGGGATAGATTGATTGTAGATTTCTTAAGATGGCAGAAGATAGCTGGAGGTTATGAGATAAATGCAAAACTAGTTACAGCTACTGGAACTGATAAAGATATTACTTATGATGAAATGGAAGAACTTGAAGATGAGTCTTTTGGCGGAGATAAGAAAGCAGGGAAAAAGATTGGGAAATATCTTGGACATGATGTTGATGGGCTTGTTGGATTGTCTAAAGGAAAATTCAGGAAGAATCTTGAAGATTGTATTTGGATGGCTGCAGAATATGGGGTTGGAATAGAAAGATTGCTTTATTCTCCTAATTGTATTAATGATGCTCAGGAAAGGAATTATTTTACTGCTCTGGGAATCTATAGAGAAGAAGTTCCTCCTCATCTGAGAACAAAAAAGATGCAAGGGCTGAAGACAAGATCTAAAGAAGTGTTTAAGCAGCAAGTTGTTATGAAGTCTATTGGACAAAAGGGGGTTAAGGGGCTGTCAAAAAATGTTTACAAAGTATACATTCCTGTTGGAGAATTTTTCAAAGATATTGTGGCTGTTAAATTTCCAGATGTTGTAAAGCTTCATGATTATATGGGTCAACATAGAGATGATAAGCAAAGATTGTTCTTTTTAGAGCAGTATGCTATGGCATTTAGCAGGTGGATTATAGCAGATTATGGGTTTTTTGTAAAAGAAGTGAGGGCTTTTAACAAATTCTTGAAAGATGCAAATCATACTGATTTTGAAGATGTTTATCATTCTTTTAGAAAAAATCTTTCTCAGAATGCGCTTATTCATTTGAATAAAGGAAATTTAGGAATAAAATCAGTAGAGAAGTATGCTACTCCTGAAGTGCTTAAGTTTTTGGCAAGATATGATCTAGGATATGAGAATTTCCAGAAATTAGTAAACCAAAGATCTGTTGTTAAGAGAAGAGGAAGAAACATAATTGGAAACTATGGGGTTTTTCCAGACAGAACTTATTTTGTTCCAGAAAAAAGAAGAAAACATGCTGTTGTAATTGAAGATGTTTTAAGAGAGAGATTTGATGCAATTAATTCATTTTTTGAAGAAAATAATCTAACTGTTGTTGCTAAAGAAGGTTATTATGTTTATTTAACTGGGAATAAAAAAGCATTACAAAAAAAAGATGCTCCTGTTGTCTTGGTTGATGAGATTCCTAAGATGTATACTGCTGATAGTGCTTATTATCAAAAATATGGATTTTATTCTCATATGAAAGTAAAAGATGAGCCTGATTATCATCTGACTATGTTTGAGATGAAATTTTACAAAAGAATGCTTGAAAATTTGCTAGAAGGAAGAAATGAGTGGGCTGTTGAATCATTTAATACTGGATTGAATTGGTTGATAAATGAAGATGTTGTAAAAGAAGAGCTTGTTTTCCTTAACAAAGCTAAAAATAGATATTTTGCATATACTAAAGATAGTGATAGAAGAGATAAAAAAATGTTTTTTGTTGTAGATAATGAGTTTGTTCCAGAAGAAACTGAGATCAAATTTGATGATCATGGATATAAGTATTTTGATGACATAGATAGGGGGAAAGATATCAAAGTTTACATAAGAGATATCAATAGTATCAGGCCTAATTTTGCTAAATATCAGAAAAGATTTGAGAAAAGAGGAATGGCAATGTTAAAACCTATAATGAAATTAGTTGATATGGATTTTTTCTTCTAAGCTGGTTCTTCTCTAGGATGTATTGTCCAAACAGGATAAGGTCTTTTTCTTTTGAATTTTAATCTTCCATCTGATGGAATTTGGAAGATTTCTTCTGCTATCTTAAAATCAATAGATTCTCTATCTCTTTGATCTTCCCTATGAGAATAATCTAATTCTACATCTCTCATCCTATATCCTCTTAGAGATTCTTGTAATCTTGCTGTTTCTGGCTGATAATATGCTAGAATATCTGATTTTTGTGAAAATAATACTTCTTTTTCAAGGCCTCTTAGATGAAGCATTCTGTTTTGATCTTCTTCTGGATAATGTTTAAGGCTTCTGTTATCTCCTTTAAAATTAGCTCTTGCTCCTAGTCTTACATGGAAATTTTGATCATCTTTATAGAAAACATTGCTAAGATAATCACCATTTTGTCTTACGCGTTCTTCTACTAGTCTTGCATATCCTTGGATATTTCTTTTAAAATTATGTAAAAGAATGTCCATTCTAAATGGATTTTCTACTAATGAGGGTTTCTGAGCAATTAGAATATGGCTATGGTCTCTTTCTAGGATATCGTATCTGCCAGAATTATCTATGATATTTGATATAAATTCAGACATTTGATGCTTTTCAGCCCTTGTGACCATAGAATTATAGTAGTATTACTCCTTTATAAACTTTTCTATTTTGTAACTACTTTTCAGTTACTAAAACAGCATTAATAACGCCTTCTTGGCCTGGTCTAGAAGTAATTCTTGCTTTTCCTTTATCTGTTTGTATAATAGAGCCTTTTACTAGGATATTTCGTCTTGTAAAATGCCTATTTGCAGGTGATTTTACAACTGTCTCAATCTTTGCTTTTACTGTTTTTTTGGTTTTTGGATCTACAACATTTGCAATATCAGCTGTAAGAAGTCTTGTTTTTTTTCTTCCGCCTTTTATTGACTCTGTTTTTTGCTTTAATTTTGCAATTTTTGTCAAGGTTGGGCCTTTGCCGCTTTCAAATAATTTTTTCTTTCTAGCAGCAATATATCTTCCACCTGTTGCTTTTCTTTTTGATCTTGTTTGTGTAAATACCATATTATACTAATGATTTACAGGTTGTTTAAAAAGGTTTCTAAATTGAGATTAAAATCCCAAAATTTTAGTAAGTTTTATATATAGTGGTGGAATTCTAAAGCTATATTTTATTTAATTTAAATAGGGGGGTGTCAATAAATGACTCCAGAAGCAACAAGACCTTTAGATGCATTAAACAAATCAAAAGGCAAAAGAGTAATAGTAGAATTAAAAAACGACAAAGTCTATGTAGGAACATTGAATGCTTTTGATATACATATTAATGTTGTATTAGAAGAAGCAGAAGAAATGGTTGATGGTGAAGTTAAGAGAAAACTAGGCGTTGTTTTTATCAGGGGAGATACAATTACTATAATCTCACCAGCGTAAACAAGGTATAAACTATGACTAAAGGAACTCCTTCTATGGGAAAGAAGTCTGGAAAGAAGAATATGATTAGATGTAGAAGGTGTGGTAAACCTACTTATCATATAAGAAAAAGCAAATGCGCTAGCTGTGGTTTTGGTAAATCTGCAAAGATGAGAAGTTATAATTGGCAGAAAAAATAGTTCTTTTAGTAAGATTTAAATACAATTTACATAGTTAGATGATAGACCAAGTAGCTTATGCGGAGGTGAAGTTGAAGCAAGTTCAACAAACATCTGCATTCGTGAACCTCATGCGGAGGTGCCGGAGTGGTCAAACGGGATAGGCTTAGGACATCTCTTGATGTTAGAAACCTATTGGCTTAGTGCCTACGAGGGTTCGAACCCCTTCCTCCGCATTTTTTTAACATAAAATTGGGGCTTTTGTGTTATCTAAAATAATGCATTTTTTTGATGGTTGTTACTGGTTCCAGATTTGAAGATTTATCAAAAAAATGAGGTGTTGATTTTTTGTTTTTTTTACTTAAAATGAGTTTTATTATTTAATTTTTTTGTTAAATTATGATTTTGATAATAAAATTATAGCGTGAATATTGGTGTATAAAGTAATAAATATTTGATGATAATATTACTATAAGAATATTGATTTTAAAAATCAGTTTATCGACGCTAAATATTTATTTTAAGACGACAAATTGGAGAAAGAGACTAAAAAGTCACAAAAAATGCAATGTATACCAGTATACAAAAATCCACAACAACAATTGGATTTGGCTGGCAAATCAGTGGTATGGATTGTTTACCTATTTTAAAGTGATAACATGCTGAAATGCATGATTTCAATGGAATAAGCCCCAAATAAGGGTTTTAAGAGTCAAATATAGGGAAAGGTTGCGAAAAATTTATAAATGAAGTTAGATATATCATGCTCACCGGTTTAAAAAAGTCCAAGTTTTGTAGGCCAAATCAGATGGTATGTACGAATATAGTACACTATATCGTGCATATAATAATGATTCTATAAGGACTTCTTGGGCTTAAAGCGGGATCTTTAGGGATTTCGTGTTGCTTTATGCAACGAAAAAGATAGCCAATAAAAAAGATAGCCAAAAAATAAAAAAAACAAATAAACACGGAGGTGTTTAGTACATGAAAGCAATTAAAAAAATTGTTGCCTTAACAACAGGCGCAATAATGCTCGGAGCAACAATAACGGGCGCAATGGCAGCAGACTTAGCTGACTACCCAGCACCATTTGTAGAAGGATGTTCCTTCAGTGGAGCAATAGTAGTTGGAGAAAAAGCAGCTGCTGAAGATGTTGTAGGTGCAGTAGATATTGCATCAGCTCTTGCAGTGAGCGGCACAACAACAACAAGTTCTGGAACTGCAGCATCAGTTACAGTATCTGGGGAAGCTTATAAGATTGAAAAATCAACTAACAAGCTAAACCTAGGAGAAGACGTAGCAGATGTAGCTACAAAGATAGATGCAGACGATCTTCCAACTGTATTAGCAGATGGATCATACACTAATGACGAAGGAAAAGACTTTGACTACGAACAAACAATAGATCTATCTAGTAAAACATTTGAAGCATTTACAGACAGCGACATCAATGATGATGACCCAACAATTGGACTTCATTATGATGATCAAGAGAACGTAATGAACTACACACTTGAGTTCACTGAAGCTGCTGAAAGTGATGTTAGTGCTGATGATGAATTAGAAGACTTTGAAGACACAACACTTGTTATTTTAGGCAATACTTATGATATTGTTGAAGCTACTAACCAAAGTGGTGGATACTTTGAAATCATGGGTGGAGCTGTAAAAGATGTTATGGAACAAGGAGAAGTAAAATCTTTTTCCCTGAATGACAAGGAATACGAAGTTGAAGTAACTTACATCGGTGAAACAAGCGGAATTTCACAAGTTAAAATGAAAGTAAATGGTGAAGTTACAAATGCTTTACAAGATGGAGATACTCATAAGCTAGCAGATGGAACACAGATTGGAATCAGAGAGATCCTAGAAGAAGAAGCAGGAGAAGTTACAGCTGACCAAGTAGAGTTCTATATTGGAGCTGAAAAGATAACTTTAGAAAACGGTGAAGAACTACAATTAAATGATGACGATGTTGATGAATTTCAAGTTGTTATCTCAAATGGTCTGAATACAGGCGGTGAATATGAGTTAGAAGAGATAAATCTTATCTGGAATTCTGACGATGAAACATTTATTGTAGATGGCAGTAGTGTTGTTATGCCTGGACTAGAAAGTGTTAAGTTAAGCTATGAAGGACTTTCAACACCAGCTGAAGAAATCATCGAAATCGAACCTGATAGTGATGAAGTAATACAACTTAACATCCCTATCAAAGGCGGTGTAGAACAAATTCCATTGTTTAATGATACTGGAGATGGAACATACACTGTTGGAGATGAAGATGACTTGCTATATACAACAGCAGGAACATCTTATACATTTGTAAAAGATGTGCATATGTATATGGTTGTTACTAACACAGACAGTTATGAATCAGCATTAGTTAAAGTAACAGCTTTTGATGACGATGACGGATGTGACTTTGAAGAAGTAACTTCAGGTGCAACAGACTTGAAAAGAGACGATGCTGAAGAGTTTGAAGTTCTGGATATTACATTTACAGTAGGTACATGTAATTCTACTAGTGATTCAGTAGATATCAGTACAACTGACCCAGATTTTGCTGGAGACTTATTGTACACAGAACAAGGACTGATTGTTAACTTGCCTATAACAGGTGGAGTTTATGCAACTGGAGCTACAATTGTCTTTGAAGAAGAAGGTGATGATAGTGATGTAACTGCAGGTGCATTTGAAGTTGTTGTTAAAGGTAACCAATCAGGATCTGCTATTAACATGCAAGTAGATAGCATCAATATGTCAAGGATTGGAGAAGTTGGAGATAGTGATCAATTTGTCTACTACATCCAAGATGGTGAGAGTGAAGTTACAACAAAAGCTATCTTAGATGAAGGACCAGACGAACCAACAGTAACAATCTATTATCCTGGCGGAGAAAGCTATGGTAACTTGTATGTAGCTGAAAGTGAAGCTGGATTCGGTACAGTAGCAGGTGTATCTGGAGAAGCAGTATGTAAAGTTGCTATCCCACCAGCTAAGTTGGACAGCGAAGTATCAAGTGCAAGCGCACAAAACCTAATAGTTGTAGGTGGACCATGTGCTAACACTGTAGCAGCCGATGTATTAGGCGTTGCTTCATCAGTTCCTGAGTGTTTAGCAGGATTTGAAGAAGGAAAAGCTATGGTTAAGATGATTGATACAGGTGCTGGAAAGACTGCTATGTTAGTTGCTGGTTATAGCGCAATGGACACTAGAAGAGCAACAAGAGTTGTTGCAAATGCTGGTGACTATGCTCTAAGTGGTGACGAAGTAGAAGTTTCTGGAACAACTCTATCTGACATCTCAGTTAGTGCTGTAAGCGAATAAGAAGGCTAAAAGCCTTTTTTTATTTCTTTTTTTTTATTCTTTTTCTTTCTAAGAATTTCATTCTATAGATACTTGTGATGAATTAGTACTATCTTCGATAGTACGAACGCCTCTGTTGGCGTTTTTTTTGATTGAAATTATCACAAAATATTTAAATCAGAATTATTCTATATGTTTTCTATGATGCAAAAGCTAATATTAGGAATTTTTATGATTTTAGTGGCTGTAATGCCTGTTTTAGCTCTTGATTTGAGTGATTTTCCAACTATTTTTCTTGATGAAGTAAGAGTTGTTGTTGGGAAATCTGCTGCAGCAGAAGATGTTGTAGGGGCCATAGATATTGTAGCTACATTGCAGCAAAGAATGGGAACATTAAGAAGGATTGGAGGGGCTGTATTAGATACAGAAGTAGAAGATCTAGAAGCAATGAATACTATTGTAGTTGGAGGGCCTTGTATTAATTCAGCTGCTGCTAAGCTTATGAATTATCCTGAGAATTGTTTAGAAGAATTTGAAGCTGGAAAAGGGCTGATAAGGATCTATGAGTTTGATAATGGAAAGATTGCATTGTTGGCTGCTGGAACAACAGCATTAGATACAAGAAGAGTTACTAGTGTATTGGCTAATTATGGGGATTATATTTTGAGTGGTGGAGAAATGATTGTAACTGGTGTTAGTATCAATGATGTTAGGATTAATTCTATATAGGTATTGCTGAGAATATATTGTGTTTACTTCTTGTTATTTTTAGTTTAATCTGAGAATTAATAGGGGCAGTTGAGTTATATACTGAAATTACTCTGTCTTTTGCTACTGCAAGCTTCTCATTATATAACCTTCCCAGGGATACTAGTTTTGCTTTGACTATATCTCCTTTTTTGAATGGTTTTTTTAGAGGAGTAGTTTGTCTTATATTGAAATCTTTTTTAAAATTCAATAGTAGATGAGCATTATGTTGTTTTTCTAAGTTTTTCATTTTTTCTATAAATTCTTCCCAAGGCATTTGTTTTGCTGGATTTCTTCCAAATTTATAGTTTAAGAAATTCTGAATCCCAATATCAGAGTTAAGTTTCTTAGATAATTTTATTATTTTTGGGATTTCACTATCATTTATTCCTGGGACCCAAACTGGAGTTAAGATCAATTGAACATCTTTTTTTGAGATATAATCAAGAATTTCTAAGATGTGATCTAGATTATATTCTTTGTTTGCTATTTTCTTTGCTAATTTCTTATCTAAAGCATTGATTGAAAAGCAAAATCTTGTTAATCCTGCATTGATTAGTTCATCTACTTTTGATTTTGTTAGCAAGGTTCCATTTGTATCTAATGCAATTGTTGAAACTTCTGGCATAGCTGATAAATCTTTTATTAGTTCTGCTAAAGGTTGATATAATAATGGTTCTCCTTGTGTTCCAATATGTGCTTCTATTTGGTTGATTTTTTTGTGATCTAGTAATTTTCTGAATTCCTGCACTAAATAATCTTTTTCTACAACAAAATCAACAGGACGCTTGTCTTGAGAAACAGAACAGTAAATACAATTAATGTTACAGCCTGTCTGTACTCTAACTTCAATTATTGAAGTATTTCTATCAATCAAGCCAAAAGCATTATGGCCAATTAATGGGATTCCTGAATTTTGATGGATGTAGATTGTTGGTTGCTTTGTTATCTTGTTTTTTAATGATTTGAATGCTTCTGATAATATAAAATTGAATTTTTTGTTTGCTTTTGCTTCTGTTGCTTGGAATTCAATTGAATTTTTTGTTATTTTGAATTTTCCTATTGTTTCTAGATCTGATTTTTTTATTTCTACAGAGAATATTCTAAGTAAATTTACTTTTATTTTATCTTGTTTCTCTTCAAAAGACAAGTCTTTGAATGTTAAAGTTGCCATGGGATTATGATAGAATATGGTTTTAAAAACCTTTGTGAAAAAACTAACTGTTTGATTACCTAAAAATTTAAATATGAATTTAATTGATTGAATTTTATGGGGGATGAAATTAATATCACTTATGAGACTTTGTTTGAATTGCTACGTAGAGAGAAAAGTAGAGATGAATTGCAGAAACTAGATGAAAAGTTTTTTTCAGATGTTGCTAATTATTTGAAAGAAAAAGAAGAACTATTAGAGCAGTTGAGGACAAAGCAGGATTTGTTTGTTAATGAGGAAAAAGAGAAAGCTGAGAAACAACTTGAAGATATAAGGAATATACTAAAAAAGCTTTATGAGAGAAGAGAGAAAAAGATTGTAGACATGGCAATTGATGTGTCTAGGACACCTTCTATAATCATTGATACATCTATTATGTTAGATGAAGAAAGAGTTATGTATGAACGGATTCTTGGATTGTTAAATGGCTTTAGAGAGGGCGTTTTGTTGAATATACAAAATGCAAGGCTGCCTGAGATCAAGGCAAAGATAGAAGAAAAAAAGATTGAAAAAGAAGAAACTGAAGTTACTCAGGAAAAACCAGAAGAAACACTTAGAGCAGTTAAATTTTCACATGATGTTCCTAGATTTGTTGGGTTAGATTTGCAGGAATATGGTCCATTTGAAGCAGGAGAAAGTGCAGAAATCCCACCACAAATAGCAGATGTTCTTATTAACAAAGGCAGGGCTGAATAGTTCTTCGAAACCTTTATATGAAGTTCTCTTTTTTAGAGAACAAATATAAAGGTCTGAATTTCCTACATGTAATTCAAAACCTTTATAAACACCCTGCAAATTCTCATAATACTATGAAAGTACCTAAAACAGTTAAAAGGCTATGTCCTCATTGTAAAAAACACACTGAGCATAAGGTAGCTAATGCTAAGAAAAGAACTCCTGGTAGTGCACATCCAATGGGTTATGGAAGCAAGAAAAGAGCTAGATTAAGAGGGGCTGCTAGGGGTGCTGGAAATAGAGGAAGATATTCTAAGCCAGCTATCTCAAAGTGGAAAATGACTGGAAAAAAGGTCAGCAAGAAGACTGATTTTAGATATCAATGCAAGGAATGCAAAAAATCTCATGTTCAAAGGAAAGGAACTAGAGCAAAAAAAGTTGAATTTAAATAAAATGAAACCTACAAGCAAATTCGTAAAAATCAGATGTCCTAAGTGTAAGAATGAACAAATTATATTTGGAAAGGCAAGCAGCAAGATAAAATGTTTAGTCTGCGGAAAGATATTAGCAGAACCTCAAGGTGGTAAGAGTAAGATAAAAGCTAGGATTTTAGAGGTTCTTGAGTAAATGCTTTATAAGAAAGAAGGCATGCCTGAAGAAGACGAGATAGTTCTTTGTACTGTAACAAATGTTCAACATCATTCTGTTTTTGCAAAACTTGATGAATATGGCAAATCTGGAATGATCCATATTTCTGAAGTTAGTCCTGGAAGAATCAGGAATCTAAGAGATTATGTTCAAGTAGGGAAAAAAGTTATTTGTAAGATTCTAAAGATTGACAAAGTTAAAGGTCATATTGATTTGAGCTTAAGAAGAGTTGGAGAAGGCCTGCGTAGGAAAAAGAATGAAGAAATAAAGCAAGAGCAGAAAGCTGAAAAGATAATTGAGATGGTTGCTAAGAAAAGAGAAAAGAAATTAGAAGATATTTATGAAGAAGTTAGCAGCAAAGTGTTTGAAAAATATGAATATATTTTCCAGTGTTTTAATGATATTGTTGAAGAAGATTTTGATTTGAAAAAATTGGGAATAGAAGCTGGATTAGCTGATGAATTGACTGCAGTTGTTAAAGATAAGATAAAACCTGTTGAAGTTTCTATTAAAGGGATTTTGAATGTTAGTTCTCAGGCTGCTGAAGGCATTGAAGTTGTTAAGAAGACACTGCAAAGAGCTATGACAATCGGAAAAGATAGTGTTGAAGTTACTTATGCTGGAGCTGGAAAATATAATTTAGTTGTTACTGCTCCTGATTATAAAACAGCTGAGAAGATTCTTAAATCAACTATTGATTCTGCAATTAAGTTTGCAGAGAAAAATGAAGGAGAAGCTTCATTTGATAGAAGAGATTAATTTCGATTTTTAATTGAAATTCTGTTGGCTGGTAATTGTGAGCGAGTTCATAAGCTCACTCGCATGTCACTGCCAACTTTAATTATTCTTTTTACTTCTGATCCAATCAATCAAGAGATATAAGATAAGAGTAGATGCTGCTCCTATGAAAAACCATAATGCAATATTTGAATATAATGGAAATTTGTCAGCTACAACTGGGGCTGCTTCTGCTGTTGCTCTTACTGCTGCGTCTGCAGATTCTTCTGCAAACATTTTAGCTGGAGCTTGGATTCCTGCAAACATTGTTCTTGATTTTGTAAAGAATTGTATAAATGCTGTTCCTGCTGCCATGATTAATGCAACTGGCAAAATGCTTTTTAGTTTTTCTTTTATTCCATAAGTTGATTTTGGAGCAATAATTATGTATTTGTTTGCAAGTTTGTAATGATTTACTTCTTTTCCTTTTTCAGAATAATGATATTCGTCTGCTATAACCAAACCTGCTTTTTTTAGTTGCTGAAGATTGTAATGGACAGTAGAAATTGGGATTTGAAGTTTATCTGCTAATTCTGATTCTGTTGCATCTTTATCTGCTAAATAGTCTAGAATCTTTCTGCATGATTCATTTGCAATTGTCTGTGATAATTGCTTTGTTTTACTTTCGTTTAATGATACTAGTAAAAATTTTTCTTTTGCCATGTGTTTGAAGATTACTTACATCTTTATAAAGGTATTAGATAAGTTTGAATTGATTTGAAGTTAAGAAACGCGAAGCTTTCTTAACGTTGTTTTTTTAGAGAAAAAAACATAAACTATTAGGAAAAGCTTTATATAGCATCTAGAGATATCAAGGATATGAAGCATATTCTAAAGTGTGAAGATTGTGGGCAATATACTATGAAAGATAAATGTCCTAAGTGTGGTGGAAATGTTGTTAATCCAAAGCCAGCAAAGTATGATCCAACTGATAGAATGGGCAAATATAGAAGAAAAGCAAAAGATCTGTTAAAATGAGCTGGAAAATAAGTTTACATGGAAAAAAGCCAAAACTGAACAAGCCAATATTAATTGAGGGGCTTCCTGGAATTGGAAATGTTGGGAAAGTAGCTGTTGATTTTCTGATTGATGAGTTAAAAGCTGTTAAGTTGTATGAATTATTTTCATATACATTTCCACATTCTGTTTTTGTTAATGAACAAAATTTAGTTGAACTTCCTAAGATTGAGATATATTATGTAAAGATGAAAAAAGGAAATGATCTATTGTTGTTAGCTG
>JAZGHU010000034.1:0-13334 GCA_036481345.1 Candidatus Woesearchaeota archaeon | reverse complement strand
GGGTATGATGAACCCTGATTACTAGGGATTCCAACGTCACGAGGGCGAATTGCAGCCCTCGATCTGGACTTGGATAGGGTTTCGAGGATTAACTTCTCCTTTCGGAGTTGTATCCCATTGTTCCTATCATTGTTGCGCGCGTGTAGCCCAGCAGATTCGGGGCATACAGACCAACCGTGGCCTGCACCTTCCTCCTTGTTTCCAAGGCAGTCCCTACAATGTACTCGATCCTCAAATGAGTCGTTAGCAATTGTAGATACAGGTCTCGCTCGTTGCCTGACTTAGCAGGACACTTTACAGCACGAGCTGACGACGGCCATGCACTACCTCTCGGCTCATCTGGTAAAGCCTTTAACTTGACCTTCATCTTGCCGTCGCTGCTGGTGAGATTCTCTGTGTTGAATTAGATTAAACCGCACGCCGCACCCCTTGTGGTGCTCCCCCGCCAATTCCTTTAAGTTTCAGCCTTGCGACCATACTTCCCAGGCGGCGAGCTTAACGACTTCTCTTCGACACCACGCATCCACGAAGGATACGTGACACCTTGCTCGCAGCGTTTACAGCCAGGACTACTCGGGTATCTAATCCGTTTTGCTCCCCTGGCTTTCGTCCCTCACCGTCGAAGTTGTTCTAGTCAGACGCCTTCGCCACTGGTGGTCCTCTGGGGATTATAGCATTTTACCGCTCCCCCCAGAATACCTCTGACTCTTCCCAATTCCTAGTCTGACAGTATCTCTTGCACAGCGTTAAGTTAAGCTCAACGATTTCACAAAAGACTTATCAAACCGGCTACGGACGCTTTAGGCCCAATAAATACGGTTGCCACTCGTGACGCTGGTGTTACCGCGGCTGCTGGCACCAGTCTTACCCATCACTTATTCGCCAAGATATTTACTCTTGGCAAAAGCCTATGCTAAGCATAAGCACTTGGGATTCCCTTATCACACTTGCGTGCATTGTAAAGGTTTCGCGCCTGCTGCACCCCGTAGGGCTAGGACCAGTATCTCAGTGTCCTTCTCGGGGCTACCTCTCTCAAGGCCCCTACGGATCTTCGGCTTGGTGGGCCTTTACCCCACCAACAACCTGATCCGCCGCCAACTCATCCTTAAGCACCGAAGTTTTAAGATAAAAGACATTCCAGTACAAATATCATATCCAGTCTTACCTTCAGTTTCCCGAAGTTATTCTAGACTTAAGGTTAGATTATTGACGTGTTACTGAGCAGTTCGCCTCTATTGCTAGAAGACTTGCATGGCTTAATCGAATCCCAATAGCAGCAACCTTCCGCAGGATCAACGGAAATTAATACTATCCTCTATTGGTCGCATTGTATTTTGTTTAATTGAATTTTTGGGTTCAAACTTACTCATGTACTTAATAGTAATATCAAGTACCTGTTGCCATCCATATGTGCTTTAGAATTTCTGAATCTAAAATATAGATGATGACTATAATGGTGGCGATAAGATTTTAAGGAAATCTCATCTCATTTATAAATTTTATGGATAATATTCCTTTAGAAGTATTGTACTTCTACTATAACAACTGTTATAGTATAAATTAGAACTAATAATCCCTTTATAAAAGTTATGTTTTTAGAACTCTATTTATTCTTTCTTGCTCTTTTCTCTTTCTTCATACGTTTTCTTTGCCATTTCCATCTCATCTGGCCTTTCTTTTTCCAACGTCTTGAGCTTCTTTTCATTGTTTATTGTGATTTTTTGGTTTTTTATAAACCTTTGTGTTATAAATGCCCCGAGCGGGATTCGAACCCACGTCCCTGCCTCGAAAAGGCAGGATGATTGGCCGGGCTACACCATCGGGGCAGGTAATTTAAATTTGCAAAGCAAATTTATGGCATCTGCCATTGCCAAAGCCCTATTTTTGTGAATATTAAATGATGAGCCCGCCGAGACTTTCATACTAAGGAAGATCCCTTAGTTTTTTGAACTCGGGACCTCCGGCTTTCGTAAGCCGAATGTTTAAAGCGTGGCCATATAAGACCGGCGCTCTAACCAGACTGAGCTACGGGCTCAACACAATATTGTGTTGTTGTATTATTTAAAAAAGTTTCTGAAAATATGCGGCAGCCGAGACTTTCATTGTCGAAGATCAATGACCTTTGACTAATTTGAACTCGGGTCACAACGTTGGCAACGTCGTATACTAACCACTATACTACTGCCGCAAGATATAGTGGGAATAATATCAATATTGAATGGGCCCTTCCGGATTTGAACCGGAGATCCTCACCTTTCATAAGATTAAATCTTTGTAAGGGTGATGTCATACCAGACTAGACCAAGGGCCCTTATTCAAAATAAAACAAATAAGCCATATTTAAATGTTATGCAAAATGTACTCATAAATGAAAAACTATTTATACAATTTCTCCTCTTTTCTAATATATGAAAACCCATGATGAGTTATATGATTTTTTAGCCAAAGGAGATGACGTTACATGGCAGACAATACTTTATGATTTAGTCAAATCAGAAGAAATGAATCCATGGGATATTAATATTTCATTATTAGCACAAAGATTTCTTGATGCAGTCCGCCAAATGAGGGAAACAGATCTAAGAATTTCTGGCAAAATTATCTTAGCAGCAGCAGTTCTACTTAAAATAAAATCAAGAAGACTTGTTGGAGAAGACATGCTTAACTTAGACAGGCTACTTAATCAGGATGAAGACGAAGATGAAGGACTATTAGATGAGCTAACAGATGACTTTGCAGGAGAAAGAGAAGTTCTAAGAGACGCAAAACTTATTCCTAGAACCCCACAAGCTAGAAAAAGAAAAGTTTCTATCCATGATTTAGTTGATGCATTAGATAAAGCAATGGAAGTCAAGAAGCGTAGAGTTATGAGAGACATTCCTGCTGTAGAAGTCAAAATCCCAGAGAAAAAAGTTGATGTATCAGAACTAATGCACGGCGTATTTGGAAAAATCAAATCATTCTTTTCAAAAAGCAGTAAAAAACTAACTTTCTCTGAATTAATCCCTTCTGATTCAAAAGCAGACAAAATCTACACCTTTATTCCATTACTTCATTTAGAAAATCAAAGAAAAATTGATATGAAACAATACAGACATTTCGGAGAGATCAGTATAGAGATGCTGGTACAGAAAACTTCTAAAGAAGTAAATAAAGAATTAGGCATTGAAGGTTAACTCATTCTACAAATAGTAAAATAATCGCCATATTCACAATCTGGCCCTGGCCAAGTTTTAAAATTCCCTACTCCATCAAATACACTTTTAAAAACAGGCATACGCTTCTTTAATGAGGTTTTGAATTCCTCTCCCATTACATCATTAAGAAGAATATCAAGGGTAGCTACAATAACTTCTTCATCAGCACCATTCCTTATAGTTGCTATTAAATATTCATAACCTAATTTTGCTGCAGCTAATCTTCTTTCAGCTTCATTAGCATAATTATCTATATAGCAATCAGAAATGATACTAAATCCTCCTGGCTTCATCATTGAAGGAATTTTTTTAATAAAATCTGGTTGATCCTCATAACTTAAGTGGTGTACTGAACCAGTACATAAAACAACATCAAATAACTCCCCTGGATTCCACAAAAGAACATTTCCTACCTCAAACTTTATTCCAGAATATTTTTCTTTTGCATGAGCAATATAACTAGGATCTAAATCTACTCCTCTAAAAGACAAATCATTTCTTCTAGATTGAATTTGATTAAGAAGATATCCTGGCCCACACATCAAATCCAAGACATTACCCTTCTGTGGTGCTTCTGAACAAACTGTATCACACACAGCCTCTAAAGATTTCTTATAAGGCATATAAACTAATTCTCTTTCGTAAACTTCTGATTTAGGTAATTCTACCATAGGACATACTAATCAACAAGAACTTATAAACCTCCGTCTTTTTTTCACAATTTCTACAAACCTTTATAAACCATCTATTGTTTTCTTTCTTATACAATGGAACTCACAAATCAAGAAAAAGAAATTGTAAAATTCCTTGTTTCAAAGGAATTAAAACATGTTGAAAAGATGGAAGAAGAGATCAAGACAGAAGGTCCTCAACTATTAGCAGCAGAAGAAAAATATGAAATTGTTTTAGAACAAATACTAAAAAAATTGGAATAAAACCCAGTCAATGGGTGCCGAGTTTACGAACTAAATAATAAATAATGAGGAAAATCGAGCATGGCAGAAAAAGAACCAGAAATATCACAAGAAAAACAGCAAGAAATGCAGCAGAAATATATGGAAATGCAGACAATTAGTCAGCAAATGCAGCAGCTGCAGAAACAACAAGAGGTTCTAGCAAATCAGATCAATGAATTAAATTTAACAAAAGAAGCACTAGATGATATTGCTAAAACAAAAGAAGGAACTGAAATCAGAGTTCCATTAGCATCAGGCATATTCATAAAAGCCCAGCTTACTGACAATAAAGACGTTGGTGTTAATGTTGGAGCAGGAACTTCTGTTAAGAAAACAATTTCAGACGCAAAAGAATTAATTGATGAACAATTAAAAGAAATATCAAAGTTCAGAGATGAATCAGCAGCAAATCTTATGCAAATAACTGGAAAAGCAAAACAAATTGAAACAGAACTTTCAGAATTAATCAAGTAAAATGTTTAAATTTCTAAAAGAAAAATTAAAAGGAGCTATTTCTAAGACAGCTGAAGAAATAGAAGAGAAGGCTGAAGAAGAGATAGTTGAAACTACTGAAGAAGTCCAAGAAGAAAAACCAGGCACCCAGACGAGGAAGGAGTCTGACTCTACGCAAAAAGAGAAAAAAGGATTCTTCAAAAAACTATTCAAAAAAGAAGAAACAATAGAAGATGTTCCAGAAGAAGAACTTGAAGAAGTTCCTTTGGAAAAAATTGAAGAACAACCAGAAGAAAAGAAAGAAGAAAAAGTAGAAGAAAAGAAAATAGAGATTGTTGGAGAAGAAGAAAAAGTAGAAGAGATTGTCAAAGAAAAAAAAGAAGTTCCTTCTATCCAAGAACTAGCTGAGAAAAAAGAAGAAATTAAAGAAGAACCAAAAGAAAAAGGCTTTTTCAAAAAAATCAAACAAAAAGTTACAACAAAAAAAATAAATGAAAAACAATTTGATGATTTATTCTGGAACTTAGAAGTTATTTTATTAGAAAATAATATTGCAGTTGAAGTTATTGAAAAAATAAAATCTGATCTAAAAGAAAACTTAGTAGATAATCCAATTGCAAGAGGGAAAATAGGGCAAACAATTACAGATTCATTAAAATCTACTTTAAATGGATTATTTGATGTAGAAAAATTAGATATTCTAAAAAAATCAGAAGAAAAAAAGCCATTAGTGATCTGCTTTGTTGGAATTAATGGCAGTGGAAAGACAACAACAATAGCTAAGATCACAAAAATGTTTCAAAATAATGGAAAATCAGTTGTGTTAGCTGCAGCAGACACATTCAGAGCAGCTGCAATAGATCAATTACAAGAACATGCAGATAAGCTTGGAGTAAAAATGATAAAACATGATTATGGAAGCGATGCAGCAGCTGTTGCATTTGATGCTGTAAAACATGCAGAAGCAAAAGGAATAGATATTGTTTTGATTGACACAGCAGGAAGAATGCATTCTAATGTCAATTTGATGGAAGAGATTGAAAAATTAATTCGTGTTTCTAATCCTGACTTAAAAATCTTTGTTGGAGAATCAATAACAGGCAATGACTGCACAGAACAAGCAAAAAAATTCAATGATTCTGTTGGCTTAGATGGAATAGTTCTTTCAAAAGCAGACATCGATGAAAAAGGCGGAGCAGCAATCTCAATTTCATATGTAACTGGTAAACCAATCTTATTCATCGGAACAGGCCAGGAGTATGAAGACTTAAAAGAATTTGATTCTCAAGTAATAATTGATTCTCTTGAATTGTAAAGATTTAAATACTATTATTCTAATATTTTCAAAAGAGGTGTTATTATGGCTAAATTAGCAGAACCAACTATTGAAGACAAATTCTTTGCAATATTAGCTTATTTGGGTATTTTGTTTTTAATTCCATTATTGTTAAAAAGAGATAATAAATGGGTTCAACTACATGCAAAACAAGGATTCATAATGTTCTTAGGATGGATTCTATCTTGGATTCCATTGTTAGGATGGATTTTAGCAGTATACCTGACTGTAGTATGGATAATTGCAATAATTAAAATTTTTATGGGTATTCCATATTGGAAAATCCCAGTAGTAGGAGATATTGCAGAAAAAATAAATTTTTAATTTATTTCTATTTTTTCTCCATCATAGATGCCTTTGTGTAATTTTACAGGTCTCCAATTATCTATGATAAGATTTGCATCCAGCCATTCTGATAATTCTTCTGGATTTCCAATAGTTGCAGAAAGAGCAATAATCTGAACTTCTTTTAATAATTCTCTTAATATTGTCAATAATATTTCCAAAGTAGGACCTCTGCCAGGATCATTCATCAGATGAACTTCATCAACAATAACAGTTGCTACTTTGCCTAACCAAGGAGCATGATGTCTAATAAGGCTATCCAATTTCTCTGCAGTACAAACAATCAAATCATAACTTTCTAAATATCTATCAGCACCATCTAAATCTCCAATACTTAATGCAATATTCAAATAATGATATCTTTTCTTGAAATCCTTAAACTTCTCATTAGCCAATGCTTTAAGAGGAACAATGTAAATTGCTTTTCCCCTCTCTTCTAAAATAGACTTAACCATTGCCATCTCTGCAATCAATGTCTTCCCAGAAGCAGTTGGAGTACAAACAAGCAGATTCTTTCTATCCAACAATCCATTTTTGATAGACTTTTCCTGCGAAGGCCTAAACTCTTCTATATCTGGAAGTAAAGAATTGTACAATTGCTTAGGAATCTTTTCTTTGATGTCGTCAAGTTTCATAATCTGAAAGAATTCAAGTTTGTTTATAAAGTTTTTTTAATAAGTTCATAATCTTCTAATGGAAATTCATAATGCACTGCTATATTTGCTGGATGAAGTTTAGGGCCTTCATGAGTACTTAACACCAAAATAGGATCATCATTTTCAGCTAATCTTTTTCTTATTGCCTTTGTTTTTCTCCAACTTATAGATGGACTCGCTGGAAATCTATCTTTGCCAAAAATATTACCACCTTCATCCCAAATAATAGTTTTTTGATCATATTTCACTCCAGTAAAATAAGATTCTGGAAGTCTTTGTGCAATCTCCTCAACAGGAAAGTTGATGGCACCAATCTGTCCAGTACCAGAACCAAAAAATGCAATTTTATAATCTTTATAAGTTCTTCTTACTAAATCCACTAAAACTTCTGATTGCATTGTATCTTCTGTAAGATTTTCTTCCAAAAAGCCAGCGAATTCATTAGGCGAATAATTCCAAAGAAAAGCTTCTATCAATTCTTCTATTTTAAAATGATATGTAGTAACTTCTCCTGTTGTTTCATATCTTACATAATCCCGAGGTTTTCCTAATTGATTATCTCTTTGATCAAAAAAATCTTGAAAAAAACAATCCAAATCAATAACATATTTATTTTTATGAAACTCAAATCTAATTACATTATATCTTTTCTGAAAATTAAATAATTCTAAACAATGCCCCATAACTAAAAAGAATTAATCGGTTTTTAAAAAGTTATTCAAAAATCTTTTCCCGCTCTTTGTTTTAAAATCAGGCAATCTTTTTCTCTTAAAGATCTCTAAAAATCTTTTATACTCTTTTTTAGAAAGTGTCCCTGGAACCCTTTTTTTATCAATCATAGCTAAACTATCTGTTTCAAATACAAGCTGTTCATCAGTGCCTCTTTTTCTTTCCAAAATATCGTGTGTTTTGACTAAATAAGAGATTCTTTTAATTTCGTCCTTAGAAAAACCACCAATTTTTTTCAGAATTTTCTTAGCTAGTTTAGCTCCTCTTTTCATGTGCCTTTTTTTAGCTTTTAGTCTTTTCTCAAGGTTTTTATTATTCTTTATTAATCTATAATATCCTACATCATGCAAATACATTGTAGAAACAAGAATTTTTTCATTGCCTTTTTCTTCTTTTAATAACTTTTTCATATAATATACTGCTGCTTTTGTATGGGGGATATCAAAACTAGGACCTTCTTTTTTCAAATATTTAATAACAGCAGTTTTCAGTTTTTCTTCTGTTTTTTTAGAAAGTTTCATAATAAAAAAGCTATCCAACATTAATCTTGACTTTCTTAGACACATCAAAGCCCTTAACTTTTAATCTGCCGACAACTCTCCAGTCAATCCTGCTTCTTGTTTGAGTCAACAATTGTGCTGCTTTAACTACTCCTCCCAAAGCACCTTCTATCTTTCCAGTTGCAACACTTGAAGGAATCTTTAATGTAAATTTATACTCTTGTGGTTGAGTAGAATATCCTTTTGCTCCATCAAGAGGTTTTTCAAAATCAAAAACTTTTGTAGTCCTGTAATTCCTGCTATTCCCATATCCTTGAACTGTTTTCTGATACCCTTCAATACCGATTGTTAACTCATTTGCTTCTAATGGCTTCTTCAACTTAAGAACTAATGTTCCTGAAATAGTATCTCCAGGCACAAACTCATATTTGTCTAATTTAATTTCAATTTTTCCTTTTCCAAATCCGAACATTTTACCACCCAACTATAGAAATTAAAAGAATTATATAAACTTTACTTAACATTGAGCTAAGAATTACTGACATACTCCTCCAATACATTTTTCTCCAGAAGAACACCCATCCAAACACAAATCGTCACAAATCCCTCCAACTGAACCTGTCAAATCCTTGATTCTATTACACAAGAGTCTTTCATTAAAAGGACCAAAATTAAAATAATTGCCTGAAGATAACATAATACCTCCAGCTACAGATTTATATCCATCGATGAACACACATTTCAAATTGCAACTAATTTCAACATTAGATTCAGGAATTTCTAATATGCTCCTATTTACATCTTTACATGTATAAATCCCTTCATCAAAATTACATTCTTCTTCTGTTATATTAATATAATTTCTAGGACAATCAATAACACCATCTTCACCACATCCATTCCCTATTAAATCTCTCCAGTCAGAATTTTCTTCACAATCAGCTATTGATTCAGGAGTTGAAAAACAAGTAGTTAAGTTTTTACATTTTGTAACTGTTCCTGATAAATAACATTCTTCTTCAGTAATACAACTGATGTCAGTTGCAAAATAACAATTCCTATTTTGGATGCCTTCTTGAATATGTAAAGTATTTGCTGTTTTTCTTTCATCCAATAATAACCCAAAAGAATGGCCAAATTCATGCACAACAGTGTGTGGTCTGGGCGTATCAAAATGTCTCATTTTTACGTTTCCACCAAACTCTGCATTATTTACTATATTGAGGTCTGTAAGAGCAATGCCATACACATTATTAAGACTACAATGTGCCCGTAATCTGTCTATTTCAGGATTTGCTTCCCAACCATAGTCACTTTGTACTGTGCTAAGGTCAACATATCCAACTTCATCTACATAAAAGAAATTAAATTTATCTTTATTTGATTTGAAAGGTTCAATAGCCATCAAACCGATATCATCTGAATCATAGTTAACACTTGCAGTTGCATGATTAATTAATAAACTCATATCCTCATTAATACTGACAAAAACAATATTGATTCTGTTTTTAGATAGATCATTATGTCCTGGAATCAGCTCAACACACTTTTCATCTATTGATACTGTTTGTCCAAGTTCAAAAATAGCCCCTTCACTCCAAACAGCCTCTATAAATGTATCTTTAATACCATAATAAAATTGGTTGGAAGGATTATTTGCAAAACTCATATCATAAGTGAAAAAATTTGAATCAGTTCTTGCCCACAAGTAACCACCATTTTGTCCAATATTTGTATCTGGCCTTATATTAATTAAAAAAGGAGGAGTTCCTTGATAAGTGAATGTGACTTCATTTCCTTCAACAAAATGTTGAACATTAGAAACAGCAGAAACTAAGAAAATATTCAAGATTAACACTAATACAAATATTAAGATCTTTTTCATTTAACATCAACACTATACTCAAAATAATCATCCCAAGGATTTTCAAGCTTCATCATCTGTTTTATTGTTAACTTTTCAAAATATCTTCTAAATGGCCTCATTGAATTTCCATGAGCAGATATTGCAACATTCACTTTCTCTTTTTTCATTTTCTTAAGCAAATCTTTAAGAAAACTTTTAACTCTTTTCTCAACATCTTTTACACTTTCCCCACCAGGAGGAGGAACATCATAACTTCTTCTTATTATCTGCAATTCAGCTTTGCCAATCAAATCTTCAACTTTCTCTCTAACAGAAGGAGCAAAATCATCAATAACATCTCCTTCTTCAATTACATCATAAGCTTTCTCTCCAACCCTATCAACAAATCCAGTATGACTCTGTCCTTGTAATTTTCCATAACTTCTTTCAATCATCCTATCATCTGTTATTATTTCCTTGCATTCGGGATGATATTTTAGAACAGGTTTTAATGTATCTTTACTACGACTAAGCCTCGTCTGATATGCAACTTGAAATTTCTTATTTTTTAATTTCAAAGCAACTTTCTTCGCATCTTTAATTCCTTGTGGAGTTAACTTAGAATCTTTCCAACCTGTAAATCTATGGTCTCTATTAAAATAAGTCTGCCCATGTCTAAAAAGGTATATTTTTAACTTCATGGTCCTCTAAAATTCCTTCCAGCATATCCTTTTCTACTTTCTTCTTCAATTCTTAACAATTGATTATACTTTGCTAACCTCTCTCCCCTGCACGTTGCTCCTGACTTGATCTGTCCAGCATTCAACCCAACAGCCAAGTCAGCAATAAAGTTATCGCAAGTCTCTCCACTCCTATGACTTACCATAACTCCCCACCTCTCTTCCTGCGCCATCTTTGCAGCTTCAATTGACTCAGTCACAGTTCCGATCTGATTCACTTTCAGCAGCAAAGCATTACAGCAATCATCTTTGATTGCCATTTCCATCCTGTCACAGTTTGTACATAGCAGATCATCTCCAACAATCTGCACTTTCTCACCAATTTTTCCTGCAAAATCTGTCCATATTTCAAAATCATCCTCATCAAAAGGATCTTCAATACTTACAATAGGATACTTCTCAATTAATTTTGAATAAACTTGAGATAATTTCTCTCCTGTCAATTTCTTTCCATCAACATGATATCTTCCACCTTTAAAAAATTCAGAAGCAGCACAATCCATACCTATTTTTACTTTTCCAGAATAACCTGCTTTCTTAATAGCAGAAACAAGCAATTTCAAAGGTTCTTCAATTTTAGAAAGAGGAGGAGCAAATCCACCTTCATCTCCAACATTTACAGAGTTCCTGCCATATTTTTTCCTAATAATCTCTTTCAAAACATGATAAATTTCTGCTCCAATCTGCAATCCTTGCTTGAAACTACCTGCACCAACAGGCAGGATCATATATTCCTGTACATCTAACTTATTTCCTGCATGTTTTCCGCCATTTATAACATTAAATGCAGGAACAGGCATTACAGATTGTTTAGTTCCAGCTTTGCTGGAACTCTGTTGGCTTTTGCCAACTTTAATTTCCATTAATGCAGAAATATGATCATATAATTTTTTCTTTTTCCTAAAAGCACCAGCTTTACATACAGCCATTGAAACTCCCAAAATAGCATTAGCTCCTAATCTTCTTTTATTAGAAGTTCCATCTAAGTTAATCATGATATTGTCAATCTCAAACTGCTTTCTCTCATCCCAACCTTTAAGCTTAGGAGCAATCTTGTTATTGACATTATTAACAGCTTTCAACACACCTTTTCCATTATATCTTTTGCCTTTATCTCTTAATTCCCAAGCTTCATGTTTTCCAGTTGAAGCTCCAGATGGAACAGCAGCTCTAAATATTCCTCTATATGTTGTTACCTCTACTTCTACAGTCGGATTTCCTCGTGAATCCAATATCTCTCTCGCTTTAATTTTCTTAATCATTGTCTAGTTCGTTGGACTTGCATAGCAATGTCCAACCAGGTGATTTTGGTCAAGCTTTTTGCGGAAGCAAAAAGGTTGTTTTCCTTGATCATTTTACTTTTCTTACCACATAAATTGTAAATCCAATCAACATAATAACAACCAATCCTAGAATCACAACTTCAAAGGATATCTTATCTTTTATAGTTGCCAATGGAGATTCAAGAAGAGGAACTTTTGTTGTACATACTTCTGATTCAGCAGATTTATCATCTTCCACACCGCAATTATTCATATCACTGCAAATCCTTGTCCTCATATCATTGACACAAGCACTCCATTCTCCGCATTGCCAGCTAGGAACACAACTTCTTTTTACAACAGCATAAGCTGCTTTATTTGCAACTTCAAATCTTTTGCTTGCTGGAATATGAATATTCTTCTCATTAACAATCCCTTCAAAACTAGAAAATTCAACAACACCTACATCCATAATATACACATTAACAATATCTCCTGGTGCATAACCTTCTATCTTTGCAGTAGTTGGATCATCCATCTCAAAGATCACTTTTTCTTCATATCCATATCCGCTATCTTTCAATGTTGTAGATGCAACCCCCCTATAACCTACCTTAAAATCAATCTCAGTTCCATCAGGCAGGCCAGGATATATAGTTCCTTGAACTTGTATTGGGCTATAAACAGCCATCCCAGTTATATTCATATCCATCCCAAAGATCAGAATACCTCCTGCCACTAAAATATAAATTACTGAAACAGCTAATGTGAAATCTATCTTTTTCTTAGCCACCTTTCATCACCTGATTTACAACTCTTAACTTCCATCCTTCTTTTATCAAAGCTTCTCGTATCTGTACTCTAGAATATCTTTGTTCTAACATCTGATTTACATAGCTTTGAAGTTTTATCAAGGACTCATCTTTGATTACAGGCTGGCTTTTCTCATGTTGCAGTGCAGTATGAGCCCTTTCTCTTTCATAGAAAACAAATCCAGCCCCTACTGCTAACCCTAAAGCAACTACTGATATGATAATATAAATCAAAGCAGTACCTTTTGGTTTTGCTTCTTCAAATACTAAAGGAACTTCTTCTACAGGAGGAAGTGTTGACTCTGGTTCTGGCTCAGGTATAATGCAAGTTATAGTTTCAGAAGGCTTCCCTGAAGTGTCCCCACAGTTCCATTTATCAGTGCATGTTCTTGTATACTGACCATTAATACATGAACTCCAGTCAGTACATTCCCATGTAGGATCACATGCAATACTTGTTCCTCTTCTACTTCCACCGCCACTTGATGTTGTTCTGCCATCA
>JAZGHU010000033.1:0-2300 GCA_036481345.1 Candidatus Woesearchaeota archaeon | reverse complement strand
TTTCCAGAATCAAATTCCTTTATAGTTAGATCAAGTCCTTGCTCTTGAAAATAACCTTTACCTTCTGCCACCCAGACTGACGCTGGGAGCAAACTTGATTCCACTCCTATGGTTACTTTTTCAAGCTCTGCTGGCCCACAACCACTAAGTATAATCCCAATTAATACAATAACTACTATAAGCATTGCTTTAGTTTTCATTTTTCTCGCCTATCTTATTATTAATCAAGATTTGACTTTGTACGCTTATTATTCATTTTGTTTGTTAAAATAAAAGAAAACTCTTTGCCTTTTTTAAGGAGAGAATAATCTTTTTCTAATTTCTAATGTAAAACAAATATTAAACACAGTGGTTGCTAAATATACTTAAATATGGAAAAAAGACAGCCAAAGCTCTATTTTGAGGGAAAAGCAGAAAAAACCAAAACAGCTCCGGCTGCAGGTACCCAGACAAAGTCTGACTCTGTGCCTAAAAAGCAAGAGAGCGAAGAGTCCGTCAAAACAGGAGCGAAAGTTGCCGGTAAAAAGAAATTAACTAAACAAAAACCAAAAAAAAGAGCTGTTAGACGCAGAGCTGTTTTTAAAGAAATGCATGAACATAAACTATTAGGTCATAAAGAACCTATTATAAAAGCAAACATAAAAATAAAACACAAGCCAGCTAAAAAATTAAAAATACAAAGAGAACCAACAGGAATTCCTGGATTAGATGAAGTTATTGAAGGCGGATTAAAAAAAGATTCTGTTATTTTAGTTGGAGGATGCTCTGGCTCTGGAAAAACAATCTTAGCAATGCAGTTTATTGTTAATGGAATTCTAAAATCCAATGAATCAGGCGTATATATAACTTTTGAAGAAAGCAAAGAAGAAGTTTATGAAGATATGCTGAGATTTGGATGGGATCTAGCTGAATTAGAAAAACAAGGCAAATTTGCTTTTATAAGATACACTCCAGAGCAAGTAGGCAAAGTCCTAAAAACAGGAGGGGGTGTAATAAGAGATATTGTTGATCAAATAAAAGCAAAAAGAATTGTTATTGACAGCATCTCAGCTTTTACTTTATTACATGAAGGTGAATTAGAAAAAAGAGAAGCCTGTTTAGATCTATTCAAGATTCTAAGAAAATGGAAATGCACAACATTAGTTGTTGGCCAGTACTATGCAGCTGAAAAAAGACATGAATCAACTGCAGTTGAATTTGAAGTTGACGGCATTATCTGGCTTTATAATATCAAGAAAGAAGATATTAGAGTAAGAGCAATTGAAGTTTTCAAGATGCGTGGCACAAAACATTCTGCTAAGATATTCCCATTTGAAATAACAAATAAAGGAATAACAATCTATCCAGAGCAGAGTGTTTTTTAAGATGAGAAAATCCCAGGCAGCAATGGAGATGATAATAATTTTAGCAATTGCTCTTTCAATACTTCTCACAATACTTGTTGTTAGTAATAAAATAATGACAGGAACAAGTGGAAAGATTGCATCAACAAAAGCAAGAACAGCAGTAGATACTTTGTCAGACTCAACAGAATTAGTTTATCAGCAAGGAGTTGGCTCAAGAACAAGAATATTCATAACATTGCCAGATGAAATACAAAGCTTTACTGCTTCTAATCAAACTTTAAACATGCAATTATACACAGGAGGGGATTTAAAAGATGTTTACAGAAGCTTTGATTTTAATATTTCAGGCACATTGCCGACTGAAGAAGGGAATTATTGGATTTACGTTGAATCAAAACAAGGTTATGTTGATATAAGTCAGAACATAACAGTTTAAAATGGCTAAAGCCCAAATCTCAACAGAATTTATCATAATTGTCTCAATTGCATTAATTGTTTTCTTAATCCTATTTGCAATTATTGACAAAAGGAATGATGAATTATATTCAACAAGAACAGCATTATATGCAAGACAAGAAGCAGATCAATTAGCAAGTAGTATAAATACAATCTTTCTTGCAGGAAAGGGGGCTCAAAAAACAATTTCTCTGCCAGAAACATTAAGAGATGATAAAGATTATACAATTGATATTTACCCATCAAACCATTTAGTTGAGATTACATGGAGTTCTTTAGGAAATAATAAACATTACACCTCTTCATTAATAACAGCAAATATAACAGGCTCTTTATCTGAATTAAAAAACACAACTTTAAGAATATCAAACATTGATGGAGGCATTATAATTGGCTAAAGCCCAAATATTCTCCTTAGATATAGTCATTGCAATTGGAATCTTTATTTTGATACTTTTATCAACAGCGTTAATCTGGAATTATAGCAGGGAAAAAATC
>JAZGHU010000032.1:0-12184 GCA_036481345.1 Candidatus Woesearchaeota archaeon | reverse complement strand
CAAGTTCCCACTCTTCTTCTTTATAAGCATAATAAGCCATCAATGTCCAGATATTATCCAGTTCCCCTTGTTTTGTTGCTATTGCTAAATCTAAATAGCTGTTTCCTGTAAGATTACTATCTAACCCTGCCATGACTGTAAAGTAACCATCCTTTTTATTATTTCCGCCATATTGAACAGCATACCCGCCTGTGCCTGATATCATGCTGATAAATCTATAGTTTTCAAGTTGGAATGCTTCTTCTCCATTAAAGGTCCTATAATCTATCATTTCTTCAAATGTTTCATGGATATTTTTAAATGCATCTTCATAAGTATCATCAGATGTTTCTCCTGTTTTGTTAAGGCCTCCTATGAAAGTAAGTGCTGTGAATGGGTTTGATTTTTTATCTGAAAAATAAACATTTAGTGCTGAGTCAATATCATCAAATCCCCAAAGCAGATATAAATTTCTTTCAGAGCCTTCTCCTGAAGGAATATCATTTCCTGTATGCCAAACAGCATTGAGTCTTGCAAAGAAATTTTCACGGGATAAACCTAATGTGATTCCAGCTGAACGGATGCCATCTCCTTCTCCATCTTTTGTTGTAGTTGAAGTGATTAATCCATCAACATCTTCTATTTCTGTTTCTAGGATGTTTGTTTTTTCATATTTACCAAGAATTCCTAATTCTAGCAAAGTATCTTCAGTTATTGATTCACTTGCTTCTTCTAAATCAAATACATAAGCAGCTTTAACACCAAAATTAAATCTGTTTTCATCTTTATTATCTGTATTTGCTGTTCTTGACCAAATATCTGTAAATGTTCCATAAATATGAGTTATAGTTTCGTCGCTATAATCATTATATCTTTCATCTAAAAGATATCTTATACCGAATTTTATCCATGGTTTTGGATCATCATGTTTACTAGCAGTTTCTCTGTTTATAAGAAAATCAAGGCTTAATGAACTTTTAGTATTTCCAATATCACGAGTTTCATCATAAAATTCATCTCTTAGATCAGCACCATCTGGAATTCCTGTTTGTGCAGTGTTTTTTCCTGTTCCTAATTTTTCTCCTGTGTGAATGATATCTACTTTGACATTCTCTGTCTTGAATTTTGTCCTAGCTAAACTTGAGGAACTTGTGTCATCACCACTGCTTCCTGTATTTTGTTGTGCAACAACTTCAACATCAAGACCAATTGGTTCTGATGGTTCTTCTTTTTCTTCTTCTGTTTCAGCATAAACATTTTGTCTTGACATAAATGGAAGAAGTTGAGTAGCTGTTGTAAGTAATGTAATTCCTGCAGCTGCTACTGTTGCTTTTCCAAAACCCACGCATTTTGAGAAGAATGAAGGCATGTTTGCTTTCAAATATTTTTCAGCATTTTCTATTGAAGTTAAAATTCTTGGATCGTGTTCAGCAATTTTGTTTAAGATAGAATCTTTATTTTCTAATTCTTCATTTAATTCTCTAACTGTTTTTCCTAGATCAAAGTATGATAAGTTTTCATAATTTCCAGAGAAAACATCTTTTGCTCTTTTAACTCTTTTTTGGAATTGAGATACATCTCGGTTATAACTTGCTAGAGAACTACCCTTATCAGCTATTACAATAAAATCTAAATTAGGAAATGCGGTTTTCCCCTTTGTATTTTTATCTTTCATAAAATCACTACAATGAATACTATCGTAGCACCCCCCATGAACAGAAAAAATGGTTCTTTCTTTATAAATATTATGCTTTTCACTACTTTACGATACTAATTAATGTATAAATAGGCAACCTAGCTAAATTTTTTCTTATTTTCTTCAAGAGCATTTATTGCAGGGAGTGTTTCAGCCTTTTTGCTTCCGCAAATGCTCAAAAATCTTTTCAAGATTTTTGGCATATTGCAAATCTTTGATTGACAATAAAACTTGGGGAAAATCGTCAAGTTCTATTTCTGAACGAAATAGAACGGAAATGTTTTAGAATTATTTGAACTTTTTAGAATTTTCTTCCAACGCTTTTATTGCAGGCAGTGTTTTACCTTCTAAGAATTCTAAACTTGCTCCGCCTCCAGTAGAAACATGAGTGAATTTTTTTTCTAATTTTAGTTTGTGGATGGCTGCTGCTGAATCTCCACCACCAATCAAAGTTGTTGCTTTTGATTTTGCTAAGGCTTTTGCAATTTCATTTGTTCCTTTTGCAAATTTTGGAATCTCAAAGACGCCCATTGGTCCATTCCAGATAATTGTTCTTGCTTTTGAAATAATTTCTTTGTAGATTTCAATTGTTTCTGGACCGATGTCTACTCCAAGCATGTTTTTTGGGATTGAATTTATATCAACTGTTTTTGTTTTTGCTTGTTTGTCAAATCTTGATGCTGCTAATGTATCTGTTGGAAGCAGAATTTTCTTTTTTGATTTTTTTAGTAAAGCAGAGGCTAGTTTTAGTTTGTCCTTTTCAACAATACTTTTTCCTGTCTCAATTCCCATTGCTTTGTAGAAAGTGAACATCATAGCTCCACCTATTAATATAGCATCTACTTTTTTTAATAGAGAATTAATTACATTTATTTTATCTGAGACTTTTACCCCGCCCATAATTGCGATGAAAGGATGTTTTGGCTTTGCTAAGATTTTATTCATCTTGTCTATTTCATCTTTTAGAAGAAATCCTGCTGCTGCTGGAATATATCTTGTTATACCTTCAACAGAAGCATGAGCTCTGTGACATGTTCCAAATGCATCATTAACATAAAGGTCTGCTAGTTCTGCTAAACCTAATGAAAAAGAAGGATCATTTTGTTTTTCTTCTGAATAGAATCTGAGATTTTCTAGTAAGACAACTTCTCCTGGAATCATCTCATCAATAAAATCTTCAACATCATGGCCAATGCAGTCATCAATATAATACACTTTTTGATCTAATAGGTCTGAAAGTTTTTGAGCGACATTATCCATCCTCAGTTCTGGAACAATCTCTCCTTTAGGACGACCTAAGTGAGATATAAGGATAACCATTGCTTTGTTTTTTATTAGATGTTGGATTGTAGGAAGAGCGGATTTGATTCTTTTATCGTCAGTGATTTTTCCTTTTTTATCTAAAGGCACATTAAAGTCTACTCTTACAAGAACTCTTTTGTTTTTTACTTTAAAGGACTTAATTGATCTCATTTCATTACAATCTTGATAATGTCAATCATTCTACTACTATATCCCCATTCATTATCATACCATCCAAGAACTTTTACAAATTTTCCATCAATGACTTTTGTAGATAGTGCATCAAAGATACAGGAATGTGGATTTCCTATGATGTCTGAGCTTACAATTGGTTCTTCTGTATATTCAAGGATTCCTTTTAATTCGTTTTCTGCTACACTTTTGAATAGTTTGTTTATCTCTTCTTCTGTTGCTTCTTTTCCTAGCTCGCAAACAAAGTCTGTTACAGAACCGTCAGGGACTGGAACTCTTACTGCCATTCCATCTAATTTTCCTTTTAATTCTGGAATAACTTCTGTTACTGCTACTGCTGCTCCTGTTGTTGTTGGAACTATATTAATCGCAGCAGCTCTTGCTCTTCTTAGATCTTTATGTGGACCATCAACAATTCTTTGATCAGCTGTGTAGCCATGGATTGTTGTCATTAGTCCTTTTTTAACTTTGAAATTATCATTTAGAACCTTAACCATTGGAGCTAGACAATTAGTTGTACAAGAAGCGTTTGAGATGATTGGCTCACCATCATATTCTTTTTCATTTACTCCATTTACTAATGTTTTTAGTGGAACTTCACAGACTCCTTCGTCATTTTTCTCACATTTGCAAGGGGCAGAGACAACTACTTTCTTTGCTCCTGCTATAATATGTTTGTTTGCTGAGACATTTGTTCTGAAAAAGCCTGTTGATTCAACTACAACATCAACTCCAAGCTTCTCCCATGGAAGTTTCTCAGGATTTTTTTCTTCTAATGCCTTAATCTCTTTTCCATTTATTACTAATGTTGAATCTGTGGCTTCTACTGTTCCTTCAAATCTTGGCTGAACAGAATCATATTTGAATAGATGAGCTAAAGTTTTGTTATCTGTCAGATCATTAATAGCAACAAATTCAATTTCAGGATCATTAAGTCCTGCTTTTAGAACCATTCTTCCGATTCTTCCGAATCCGTTAATCGCAACTTTTATCGTCATAATAAGCACCTCATATATTGTAGTTAATTGTTTTCCTATTATCTATATAAATGTTTCTTTGTGTTTGTTAGTTACATCAGCTTTTTATATTATAGTATATAGTCTTTATTAGAATGGTAGAATATATTGAAGATGTTGTAGCAGCTTTATTTTATGCTAAGGAAGCAATTCATGCAAAGCAAGAGATAAGAACTAATCATGAGCCGCCATTAGATGAGTGGGCTGATGTTGTTTATTTTCTAGATAAATATCAGAATTTTGATACTGTTATTAAGCTTAAATGTAAATTTGATAAGGAATTTGGATTGAAAAATAATTCTAATAATTATGTTGGAAAATCATTATTGCCTGAAGAGTTTGAGCAATATCCCAAAACAGAATTAAATCTAAAAGATGAAAAACTTGTTGCAAGAGTTAATACTGAACTTGAGTGGGCTATTTATCTTTTTAATACGTCCAAGGTAGTTGAAAAATATGATGTTCTTTCTGGAACCATAAAATTAGCAGTAGTAAATTGTTTGAAAACTTCAGTAAATAAGTTTTCTTCTGCTCAAGCACAACAATATTGGAAAGATCTTAGAGAAACCTTTGTAAAGAAAGCTTCATAATTCTCTTTCAATAAAAAAGTTTATACGTGGTGGCATTGAGCCTCCAGTCTAACCTTTTTTTAAACAAAAAAGTTTATATACATCCATAGGAGTATGGTGGGTATGGGGAAGTTTATTGAAGAAAAGAGGTTTGATAAGTTTATTGATTTTCTTAAAGAAAAATATGAAGTTATTGCTCCTGTCCATGAAAAAGGAAGCATTAGATTTAAGATTTTAGAAGAAGGGGATGAGATTGTATTTAGTATGCCTTATTATCCTGCAAAGAAATTTTTCTTGCCATCTTGCGAAACCTTATTCAATTTTAATAAAGATAAGATAGTTAAAGAAGGAGATAAGATCAAGAAGAGAGTTATTTTCTTAGAGAAATGCGATGCAGCTGCTTTAGTAATGTTGGATAAGATAATGTTGAGAGATCCAGTTGATCCGTATTATAAAAAAAGAAGAGATAATACATTGATTATTGAATCTCCTTGTTTTCCTGACTATAGTGAATGTTTTTGTGATATCAATAAGCTGCCTGATAATTATGATCTAAGATTGGTTGAGCATAATGGAAAATATTTTTTTCAAGTTGGAAGCAAAAAAGGAAAGAAATTATTGGAAAAAGCTCCTATAAAAAATTCAAAAGTTGATATTAAAGATATTCCTTCTAAATGTGAGAATGCAAAGTGTGATTTTGTGCTTCATGAGAAGGAGATAAAAGGAAAAAATGAAAAAATCTGGAAAGAAGAAGCTGCTAAATGTTTGAGCTGCGGAGCTTGTACTGTAGTGTGTCCTACTTGTAATTGTTTTGAGATTAAAGATGAACTTGATGCTAATTGTAAGGAAGGAAAAAGAACAAGAAGATGGAGCTCATGCCAGCTTCCAAATTTTACACAAGTTGCTGGAGGGCATGTATTTAGATTAGACAGGGATAATAGAGTAAAGCAGAGAGTGCTGCATAAATTTAAGTATACCAAAGAACAATTTGGAGAAATTAGTTGTGTTGGATGTGGAAGATGTGTTGCTGCATGCCCAACAAAAATAAACATATTTGAAATAGTCAAGAAATTAAAATAAAACAATGAACCCCTATATACCTAAGAAAACAAAAGTAATTGATGTTAAGAAATTAACAAGAGATATTACTTTGTACAAACTCCAGTATAAAATCAAGCATGATCCTGGACAGTTTGTTGAGATTGGAAAGTTAGGAATAGGAGAATGTCCTATATCTATCTGTTCTTCTTCAAAAGATTATATTGAATTATGTATCAGAGATGTTGGCAATGTTACAAGAATTCTTCATGGAGTTAAGAAAGGAGACAACTTAACTATTAGGGGTCCTTATGGTCATGGTTTTCCTATGGAAGATTTCAAAGGAAAGAATATTGTGGCTATTGCAGGAGGAACCGGGACAGCACCATTAAGAGGAGTTATCAAATATATTGAAGCAAACAGAAAAGATTTTGGAGATGTTCAGATATTTTTAGGATTTAGATCTCCAGATGATATTTTGTTTAAGAAGGATATTAAAATATGGGAGAAGAAGTTTGATCTGAATATTACTGTTGATAAAGCTTCAGGAGCATGGAAAGGTTGTATAGGTGTTGTGCCTAAATTGATGGAAGAGAAAGGAGTGATGAAGGATTCTATTATTATTTCTGTGGGTCCTCCAATTATGATGAAGTTTGTAATTGAATGTTTAATGAAAAGAGGATTTAGTGAGGAACAAATATTTTTATCTTATGAGAGGTTAATGCATTGTGGAATCGGGAAGTGCGGACATTGTATGTTGGATAATAAATATGTATGTCTAGACGGACCTGTTTTTAGATACAAGGAGGCTAAGAATCTTGAAGACTAAAGCAAAAGTTGGGATATTTAGTTTTACATCATGTGCAGGATGTCAGTTTAATATATTATTTTTAGGTGGAAAACTGTTTGAATTATTAGAGCATATTGATATACTTCATTTTCCAATGGCTAAAGAGAATAATAAAAAAGGCCCATTTGATATTGCTTTTATTGAAGGATGCGTAACAACAGAAGAGGAAATAAAGAAATTAAAAGAGATAAGGGGAAAGAGTAAGTATCTGATTGCATTAGGAACTTGTGCAACCTATGGAGGGATTCCTTCAATCAAAAATTTCCTTGATCTAGAAGATGTTAAAGAAGAAGTTTATGATATTCCTGAATTTGTCAAATCACTTAAAGCAGTTGGACTTGATGAATATGTTAAGGTTGATTATTTTTTAAGAGGCTGTCCTTTAGATAGAAATGAATTTGTCAGAGTTGTGCAAGATTTTGTTGTTGGAAAGATTCCTAGAGAAGTTGAGCAGCCTGTCTGTATTGAATGTAGAGAAAAAGAGAATAAATGTTTATTACAGCAGGGAAAGTCATGTATCGGTCCAGTCACTCATGGAGGTTGTGATGCTGTCTGTCCAAGCAGTTCAATTGCATGTATTGGATGCAGAGGACCATTGCCTGATTCTAATGTTGATAAAGAAGTTGATCTGCTTAAAGAACATGGATTGAAAGAAGAAGATATTGTTCGGGCATTTAGAAAGTTTGCAGGAACTTCTAAGATTTATTCAAAATATGTAGGTGCAAGATGCCGAAGATAATAAAATTAGACCATATAACAAAGATTGAAGGACATGCCAAGTTAAATATTAAGATTGATAAGGGAGAAGTAAAAAAAGCAAGACTTGAGATAGTTGAAGGAGCAAGATTTTTTGAAGCTATAATCCAAGGAAGAAACTGGGATGAGATAAGTCCATTGACTTCTAGAATATGTGGGATATGCAGTCCAATACATGCTATTACTTCACTTAAGGCAACTGAGAATGCTTTTGGAATTAGGGTTACTAATCAGACTGAATTATTGAGGGAGCTATTGATATTAGGAGGAATAATACAAAGCCATGTTATGCATTTGTTCTTTTTGGCTTTGCCTGACTATTTAGGATATTCAGGAGCTATTGAGATGGCTAAGAAGTATAAAGATGAAATTAGTCTTGCTTTGAAATTGAAAAATCTAGGAAATGGGATTGTTAAATTGTTTGGCGGGAGAGAGATACATCCAATAACTGCAGTTGTTGGAGGATTTTCAGAAGTCCCTGAAGAGAAGGAAGTTGAATTGATGTTAGATAAATTAAGAAAATCTAAGAAGGATGCTAAGGCTGTTGTTAATTTATTTCAAAACTTAAAATATCCTGATTTTTCACGAGAGACAAAATATTTTGCTTTAGAACATAAGGGACATTATCCTGTTCTGCATGGAAATATTTCTTGTGTTGGAAAACAATGTGTTCCAACTGAATTGTATGATATTCATTTTCAGGAGTATATGCAGCAAGGATCAACTGCTAAATTTGTTGTTGTAGCTGGAAAGAGTTATATGGTTGGAAGCTTAGCAAGATTGAATAATAATCATAAGAATTTGAGTAAAGATGCTAAAAAGTTGTTGAAAATTGAGATTCCTAATTATTCTCCTTTTATGAATAATGTTGCACAGGCTATTGAGCTTGTTCATTCTATTGATAGAAGCATTGAGATTCTTGAGAAATTGGAGTTAATTGATGAAAAGCCTGTTAAAGTTGTTCCTCGTGCTGGAAGAGGAGTTGCTGTTACAGAAGCTCCAAGAGGATTATTATTCCATGATTATATTTTTAACAAAAGCGGATGTTTGCAAAAAGCAAATATTATTACTCCAACTGCACAGAATCTTAGAAATATTGAAGAAGATCTGAAACAGTTCTTACCTTCTCGTTTGAAGATGGGCAAGGATAAATTGATAATTGATATTGAGAAGTTGATAAGATCTTATGATCCATGTATAAGCTGTTCAGCTCATTTCTTGGAGATTAACTGGGAATAGATTTCTTGTTTTATTTTTTCTTTATTTCCTGTTTGAGGGATTCCTATTATTTTTATTGTTTTTATTTTTCCTGTTTCTTTTAGAAGTTTGAGAAAGAATCCTAAATCAAAATCATGGAGAGAGTAGAGTTTGTTTGCTTTAAGTTGATCTATGTCTGTGATTATTTTTACTTGTTTTATATCTTTTACAACATCCATTATGATCAGATCTCCTTTTGATTCTAGAATGTCATTTACTGAATTGCATTTTATGAATTTGTAGTTTGGAATTTCTAGTTCATCTGCTAATTCTTTTGCTAAGCTGTCTTGTTTAAGAAATTCATTTCCAAAGCAGAGAATTTTTTTCATAATATAGGGATAGGAAAACTATATATATTACTTTTGTTTTGGTGAGATTATGAATGAAAAAAGGGGATTGTTATTTGTTTTTTTTACTGCTTTGATAAGTGGATTTTCTATTTTTGTAAATAAGTTTGGAGTTAGTGGGATTAATTCTTCTGTTTTTACTTTTGCAAAAAATATGGTTGTTGCATTAGTTTTATTTTCTGTTATTATGTTATTTAAAGAGTTCAAATATCTTAAAGAGTTGAATAAAAAACAATGGGGCAAATTAGTCTGTATTGGATTGTTTGGAGGAAGTATTCCTTTTTTGCTGTTCTTTAAAGGACTTTCAATTACATCTGGAGCAATGGCTGCATTTATTCATAAAACAATGTTTATTTTTGTTGCTGTTTTTGCTTTTGTATTTTTGAAAGAGAAATTGAACAAAGGCATTTTGATTGGTGGAGCATTACTTATTGCTGGAAATTTATTTTTGCTTAGATTAAAGTTTGTTAGTTTTAATATTGGAGATTTGTTGATCTTGATTGCTACTTTGTTATGGGCTGTTGAATTTACAATTTCTAAGAATGCATTAAAAGATATTGGGTCTAATGTTGTTGCTTTTGGACGGATGGGAATGGGAAGCTTGTTTATCTTATTATTTTTAGCTTTTAGTGGAGGAGTTGCTGAGATAGGTTCTCTTAGTTTGATGCAGATTGCTTGGATTATGATTACTTCAATATTTTTGTTCTTTTTTGTTTTTACATGGTATAGTGGGTTAAAGTATGTCAAAGTTTCAACTGCAACTTGTGTATTGTTATTAGGAAGTCCAATTACAACTATGTTATCATTTGCTTTTTTAGGAGCTCCTTTGACTATAATGCAAGGATTAGGCATGCTGCTTATTGTAGGAGGAGTAGGAATAGTTATTAGTTATGTTTATATTGCTGCTAAGATTAAGAAAGTTTTTCAACTGCATACCCATAATGAATAATCACTTTATCTCCTATTTCTGGATTTTTGTAAAGTGGTATGATATTTCTTTTTTCATTTTCTAATTCTGCAATAAAGACCCCTTTCTTTTTATCTATTAGAATTCCTTTTTTTATTTTACAGAGTCTTTGAATCATTGAAGGAAGATCTTTACTAATTGAATTTTCATGGCCTTCTTGAAAGTATTTTCTTATTGTCTCAATATTCCAAATATCATTACTAATTTTTTTCATTCCTTCTACTGCTTTTATGAATATTTTTTCTAAGTAAGATCTATCTATTGGGGTGTCTGTTTTTACAGCTTGTTCTAATTTTTCAAACTCTTCTTCTGTTATTGTTTTTCTTATATCTACTAAAACTCTTGCGCAAGGAAATGCATATCTTAAGAAATAAACTTCAGGCTTCATTTTTTAGAACTTTTATACTTTCAAGTGCTTCTTTTTCTGAAAGTTTTTGAACAACTATTTCTGCAGAGACAAAAACATAATCTCCTACTTTGTATTCATCTTCTTGAATAAGTGTTGCTGTTCTTTTTTCATTAGTAAAATATTCGATTACAGCTTGATCGTCCTTAATTTCAATTATTTTTCCAGGAATTGCAAAGCACATTTAATCAATAATAACCTCTTTTAGTATAATATCTTTTCCGTCTATTATGTCTGGAGTTTCATTACATTTTGGGCATACAAAGACTGTTGAATCATGTCCTTTTTCTAAAATTTTGGGGGCCCCTTGATAACCACAAGAACATTTGATTGTAGCTTCTTTCTCAATTATATTCACTTTCCACTTTACTAATGTTGATAATGTTTCTTTAAGTTCATTTGCAGGAAGATGAGCAAGATCTCCAACTTCAACTGTTATTTCTTTTACTTGTCCTTGTTCTTTTGCTTTGTTTATAATGTCATTTGCAATAATTGTTTCGTGCATGTTAGAATGTAGCTGAATTTTGTTTATAATTGTTGTGATTTCTTGATTACATAGACCTAAAGTAAACATCGTTTTACTCGTTTACAGAGGTTTATGTTTCTTTGCGATAACATAAACCAATTCATTTTCATATTCTAATTTTTTATAAGTTAGTTTTAATCTTTTAAGCATTCTTTGCAGAGATCCTCTTTTGATGTAAGTCATTCTTTTTTTAGAGATTGTTTTTGTTGGAAAGGTTGCAATGATATATTTTACTTTTAATTCTTTTACAATTCTTTCAACTGTTTTATGTGGGATTAAATCAAAGATTTTGAATGCAAATGCTATGTCTGCTTTTTGTTTTATTGGTTTTTTAGTTATGTCAAATGCTAATGCTCTTCCATTTATTTTCATTATTTTGAAATATTTGTTTATGATTTCTGCATCTTTTTTGTTTAGTTCTATTGCAATGTATTTTGGAGATGTTTTTAGATAAGGATAAGAAATTGGATTAAGGCCAGAAGCAATATCTAGGATTGAATCTGGAATGCCTGTTATCTTGAAGATGTCTTCATAGAAATTCTTGTAAATGGGAAGCCTTTCTTTTGAAGAGAGATGTAAGGAAAGAATTTTCTTGTGCATTGCAAGTGTTTTTTGTTTTTTTAATTGATTAAGAAGTTGTTTTATCTTTTTAGAATCTATTTGATATACTCCATATTTCAATCTAAGTTCTTTTCTTATTATTTTTATTAAATTATTGACATTTTTTGATTTTATGTTTAATGAATCAATTTCTGAGAAGAATTGAAGAAGCTTTTTGTTTTGCTTTAATTGTTGTTGAATGTGTTCTTCTATTAGCTTATTGTCAACATTAGCTAGTTCTTTTTTTTGTTTAATTTTTTCAATTAATTCAAGAATTATGGTTTGCTTAACTGTCTTGTTATAGACTTTCATTTAGCAATAACTTTGAGCTTTTTTGTTTTGCTTTCAGGACTTTTCATATTAACTATTTTGTAGTCTTTCAAGCCTTGTTTTTCAGCCCATTTCTTTGCAGCTTCTTCAGTAGCAAAAGTCTTAGGTCTTGCTCTATCCCTTCTTGGTGTATTCCTGTTTGGAAGCCTTTTTGAGTAAAATGTTGATCCCATAGTAAGATTGATGTTGATTGGTTATATTTAAATGTAATGGTATTAATAGTTGTTTTTTGGTTTAGGAATAGAAAGGTTTTTATATAATTAGTACTAATTTAGTTATTAATAAGTATTTAATTAGTACTAAAGATGAAGTTACAGGACAATAACGGACAGTTTAGACTCACTCTTCCTAAG
>JAZGHU010000031.1:0-18523 GCA_036481345.1 Candidatus Woesearchaeota archaeon | reverse complement strand
TGTTGTGATTATTAGTTTTACAGGTTTAACTTCAGAAATATTTATATATGATTAGTGTTGTTTTCTTTTTAAACGGGTGTGTTAGGGTTATAAGGGGTTTTATAATTCTAATATAGTAAAAAAGATTGATAGTAAAAGGGGTTTAGATGGGGAAATTTGATAAATTAGTAATTCAAGTATATTCTATTATTTCTGCAGATTCATTAATCTCTTATTTTCATTCTAATAAACTAAACAAAGGTGATGTAATATGAAAAAAACTAAATTAAAAACCAAAGTTTCAACAATTTTAAGAGGATTAACAGCATTAAAGTCAGTGTTTGTTGTTTTGGTTGCACTACTGGTTATTGCATCACCTAGCGTTAGCGCTGTAGTTTCACATCCTGCAGAACAGGTCGTAGCAGGTAACTTTGGTGCAACTCACACAGGAAATTGGAGTTTTACTAATGGAAATGTTGGAATTGGAACATTATTCCCTTCTGTTGATTTGCATGTTGTGGATACTGTAAGAGTAAGTGGACTTGTAAGTTGTGATACAATTGATACAGATATGTGGGGTGTTTTATCTTGTGGAAGTGATGATTATGCAGCAAATACAAATGCTGGCACTATCTGTGCAGCTGGCCAATTTCTAAATGGAGATACTACTTGTGATGCAGGATATCTGGATGCAGATGGAAGTGATGCTGTAAATGATGCAGTATATAGTGAAGCTACAATTCAAAGTGTTTGCACTCTTTGTATTGGTGATGCTCAAATTGTTCAAGGATCAATAGATGCAAGTGAGATTGCAACTAGTGGAGTAGCAACTGCTGAGATTTTAGATAACACAATTAATGCTATAGATTTAGAAGCTACAAATACAGAAGCAAATAATGATATTGTAACTTATGATTCTGGAACAGGGGGTTTTACTTTTAATAGTTGTTCAGAGATAACAGGAAGTTCTACTTTGTGTGATGGAAGTGATGCTAATAGTGGCGGTGATATAACTGGTGTAGTAGAATCTGGTTCAACTCCTTTGACTTTTTCTGCTTGTTCTTCAGGAAGTTGTTCAATAGGGATGAATGTAGATGCTTCTGGTGATTGTGCAACAGGTTATGCTTGCGGAGGAGGCCATACTCATACTGTAGCATGTCCTGGTGGTTTTACTAGTATTATAGATGCAGGAACAGGAAGACAGCTTGGATGTATGCAAAATATTGAAAGAGATGCTGGTACTTGGTGGTCTGCAACTGATTTTTGTTTTGATACATATGGTGGAAGATTACCATCATCAGGAGAATGGTATTCTGCTATGAACAATTTTGCTTTTACTGGTGAAACAGGTAATTGGGAATGGGTTGATGATTATGCTACTGCTGGTACTCATGGAGTAATTGGAGCTTCTTCTCTAACAGGTATGAGTCAGTCAAATGGTGCTTACACATATCGTTGCTTTATCCCGAATTAAAAATGACAAAAAACAAAAAATTACTTTGGATTTTAGGAATTTTATTAGTGTTAGCAGTTGGATATATTGCTGTTGATAAGTATGTTGATGTGAGACAGGAACAGCAAACATCAATTTTCCAGCAGGGTGCTCAATTTGGATATGAGCAGGCAATTGTTCAATTAATGGAACAAGCTTCAACATGTCAGCAGGTTCCTATATATGTTGAGAACCAAACAATGAATCTAGTTTCAGTTGAATGTTTGCAGAATAAATAAGAGGATTAGATGGAAAAAAAAGATAAATTAGTAATTCAAGCATATTCTATTATTCTTGCTTTTCTTCTAATCTCTGCAGGTTTTTTATTCTTTGTTCAAGAGCCAGAGGAAATTGTAGAATCTTCTAAAAATCCAATAGATATTCTAGAAAAAGAAGTTATTGAAATTAAAGTAAATCTCGAACCAAATCCAGGAATAAACAGGCCAGGATATACTATAACCAGAAAACCAACAAAAAAATATGATGTTAAACTAGAAGACAATGAAAATATAATAGCTACGATAGAAGATGTTGATGAATCTAATCCAACAATCAATTTTAAAGTTGGTTTCTTAAACAATGGAAAATCTGGAAATAAAATAATTACTACAGAAGTTTTTGCTGCTGAAAATTTAGAGAATTTTACTGAAGCTGAGATAACTCTTGTAAAAGAAGGCCTAGTAGAGACAGTATTCAGATGCAAGGATTTTGATTATGGTGGTTTTGATTGTGATAACTGGGAAGAAGTAGATATTTCTTTTACTGACAATGGAGATTATATAACTTTTTCAGTAGACAGTTTTTCAGGTTATGCAGGAGGATATATTGAAGTTCTTAATGTTCAATCTTATCCAGAAGTTGGAGGAAGATGGACTGTTGAATTCAATACAATTGGAACAGCCAATTTAACAATAACTGCTGTGAATGGAACCACTTGGAGCGATGAAGGCCATAATCACGATTTAAAATTCTTAGAAGTCAAGTGTAAAGATAAGATTAAAAAATATGATTGGATTGATGGCAGTGTATTCATTGAAGACTATAATTGTGATGAAACTGCTTACGAGATGAATAAGGTATTAACACCAGGGAAACATCATCTAAAATTTGAATTTGGAAACAGTACTGCTTATGCTCATAATGATGCAGGGGGCGATCTGTCTTGTACTGTTACAACAAGCTGTTCTTATACAGATGTTATGCATTTATCAAATACATCTAATGCACATGGAGAATTGAACAATAATTCAGATTATAGTTATAAGGTGTGTTGTAATGAAACAACAGGTGCAACCCTAACAACCACTTGCGGAACAGAGTTATTACATTTATCAAATCAGACAAATGCTCATGCAGAAAATAGTTCAGAGTCTGATTATGATTATAATGTTTGTTTAGATTCTCCTACTGGAAATATTACTTGTTCTTATGAATCAAGCTGTGCTGCATGGGATACTTGTGTTGTATCATTATCTAATTATACAAATGCCCATCTTGGAGATTGTACAACAGATCCTTATACAACATTATTATGTTGTAATTTCACTTCTACTGCAAACCAACCACCAACACATACACAACCAATCTTAAATTCAACATCAGGAACAAACACAACAGATGAAAACTTAACAGTCTACAATCAATCAACTGCAGATGCTGATGGAGATGCTGTTAAAAACATAATTGACTGGAAATTAGAAGGAACTTCTATTGCTATATTAAATATGCCAATGGAAGCAAATTTAATAGCAGAATCAGGAACAAAAGTAAGAGATTATGCTCTTGGAAATAATGGCACTGTAGATGGAGCAACATGGGGAAATGATATAGGATATGACAGCAAAGGAGCTTATTCTTTTGATGGAACTGATGACTTTATCAATCTAACTGAACACGTTGCTACTTTAGATAATTATGCTAATGGTACGATTTCACTATGGTTTAACTCAACTACGGCAGCTACAGCTGAGGATATATTCTGGATAGGTGATAAAGATAATCTTAATAATAGATTTGCTGTCTCAACCTGTTGTGGAAATTGTGATTCCTTCTATGCTGATGAAAGTTTAAAACTTCTTCATCAAAAAGCAGGCGGTGCTATTGAACTGCTTGCATATGTAAGACTAGGACACACATATTATTGCGATAATCAATGGCATCATGTTGCATTCAGGGTTGGTGGTCCAAACAATGCAATATTTGTAGATGGAGTAGAACAATCCCTAACTTATAGATATGGAACTAGTACAACTTTTAATTCATTTTTAAATGTAAACAGTGCTGATTCTGCAGGAATAGGAAGAAGATTCCTTTCTGGTTATGGCAGCCAGTATTTCAGCGGAATAATAGATGATGTATTGATAACAAATAGTGCATTATCAGCAGCACAAATCAAAGCATTAAACAACAGCAGAACAGACCTGATTGTAAGCCAAGAAACTTCTGTAGGAGATAATTGGAGTGCATGTATCACACCAAATGATGGAGCTGATGATGGAAATACTAACTGCAGCAATACTTTAACAATCTTGGCAAACCAACCACCTACACAAGGAATACCAATATTAAATTCCTCTTTAGGAACAAATTTCACAACAGAAAACTTAACTGTTTATAATCAATCTACTTCAGATCCTGATGGAGATCCTGTCAAGAATATAATAAATTGGTATGTTAACAGCAGTTCAATCACTGTATTAAATATGCCGATGGAAGGAGGAGCTATTGCAGAAGGTGACACAAAGGTTAAGGATTATTCTGGACAAGGAAACAATGGAACAGTTTCAGGAGCAACATATAGTTCAACAGGTGGCTATGATGGAAAAGGAGCATATAGTTTTGATGGCTCTGATTGTATACAACTTGCACAAGATGTATTTTCTACACCAACTGCAATCTCTGTTGAAGGTAGGTTTAAATCTGGCAGCACTACAAATCTCATGTTGATATTTTCTATTGAAGGATACTATGCAATGTATTTGAATCCAATAATTGATGGAAAATTACTTCCATTCTTCGATGGAAGCTCTGGATCAGATGAGGTTGGTAGCGGATATAATGATGATCAATGGCATCATTTTGTTGCTATGAATAATGGGACTTACACTACTCTTTATGTAGATGGTGCTTTTGTAGATACAAGAGCAGAATCACTTGCAAGCATAGATGGAGTGAGCAGAGAGTCAGCAATCGGCTCCCAATATACTTGCTCAGGCAATCAATTTAGCGGATCTGTAGATGATATAAGAATATATTTTAATAGAACACTATCACCAGAAGAAATTCTTGCATTAAACAATAGCAGAACAGATTTAATTGTTTCAAATGAAACTTCTGTAGGAGATATATGGCAAGCTTGCATCACACCTAATGATGGAACACAAGATGGAACTGAGAAATGCAGCAATAATCTAACAATAATAACAGATACAACTCCTCCAACTGTTAGTGTAACTTCTTTCCCATCTTATGTCAGTGGAACAATAAGTGTAAATGCTTCTGTAACTGATGCAGGAGATGGATTAAAAGATAATAGTTGTGAAAAAGCAATTTATAGCGGAGCTGCAAGCTGGTCATCAGCTTCTGATGATTTTGTTGATGAAGATGCTTCTGGATTATGTTATGATAATTGGGATACTACTCTATCCACATCCGGAACTAATTATACTATTAATTTCAGAGTTAATGATACTGCAGATAATAGGGGCAATGATTCTACTCCCTCTTATACTGTAGTTTGTAATGATCTAGATCCTGCTTTATGTCAGCAAGCATGTACTGATGCAGCATATACTTGGCTGTCAAATGGAACTGGAACAAATTCAGATTGTTGTGGTGATGATGGATCTGCTGATGATTTTGTACCTAGCAGCGGGAGCTGTTGTTATGATGGCTCTGTTTTGACAGACAACACTACTAGTAGTTCAGTATTGTGCTTTAATGGAGCACTCTTAGATTGTGGTAATCAAGTATCAATGACAGATAATGTTGATACAGATGTCTCAAACTGTGAGATTCATGCAAACAAATATTGTGATGCTTCATCATATGCATGGATATCTCTTGATCTTATCCCTAATGATTGTACAGCATGTATTGGTGGAGACGAATGTGTATCTGGATTGTGTATAGAAGGAACATGTAGAGCTTCATGTGATAGTTATACTACTGGTGTAAACAAGTGTTCATTTGAAAGTGCAACTGATTATGCTACTTTTGGTATGTGTACATATAATACCACTGCTGCTACATCTTCTTGTGACACAGGAGAAGCTGCTTTTGATACTTCTAATTATCTTATTTCTTGTTTAGATTCTGCTGCTGATTATGGTGATGAATGTGATGCTGATTCATTATCTGGCGGTTTCCAGACAGGAGCAAGTGATGATGGTGTTTGTGGAGATGATAGTGGAACACATAATAGGTGTTGGACTGATTATGCTTCTGATCCAACAAGCGCAATAACAGTAAGTACTGTATTTGGAGGTTCTGGTTTTGTGTGTGGTTTTGATATTTCTTTTAATGGTTATTATTGTGATGATATTTCAGATGGTTCTTTTAGTCCTGGAACTCAAAGATGTGATTATAATGATACTGTTTGTGATCCTTGTAGTAGTGCTCCTTTGGGTGCAGATGGCGATTGTGAATATGTTTGTGGTGCTGATTTGTTAGCAGATGAGAATTCAACTGATACTTGCATAGGATCATCTGCTTATATCAATGGTAATTGTGGATATATTACTGATGGAGATGCTAGTCAAGACGCATGTATTTGTATGGCAGGTTCTAATCTTTGGAATTTAGGAGGAGAGACTTCAGCGTCAACTTGTTGTGATGATGGTTCAGAAAATAATGAAACAAGAGTTGCTGGAGCGTCAATGGATAACGGTTATGTTACTAATCCATCTGATGATGCTTGTTGTTTAGCTGCGACTGATTGTGTAGATACAAGCACTTGTTATGATACTACTTATGCTTCAACTGATATAGATAGTGATGGAGATAATGATTATTGTAATGCAGGAACTTGGGTAGATTGTAATACAGATAGTGAATGTGGTGTAAGATATTCTTGTTCATCAAATGAGTGTGTATTTAATTATGCACCAACACAATCAAATCCTTGGATAGGAGCACATAATATTATTACAAAGAACTTAATTGCAGAATGGAGATTTGAAAATAATGCTGTAGATGAACTTGGAGTTAAAAATGCAACAGCCTATAATGGAAATGTAGCTCAAACAGATGAAGGAAGAGTTGGAAAAGCTTATACTTTTGATGGAAATGGAGATACTATATCTATAGGGAATCTTGTTGGTGGAGAGACAAAATTAACAGCAGCTGTGTGGGTAAATCCTGCTCAACTACCATCCGGCGCTACAGAGTGGTTCTTTGGAGAAGGTGCAAATTTCAGAATAGGAATTGAAAGTGATGGGGATATTCAATGCTGGCATAGGGATACTGGAGGAGCTGATGCTACTACAACTACAGCAACACCATTAAGTGTTATAGATAAATGGTATCATGTTGTATGTGTATTTGATGGAGATGCTCTTGATAGGAAGATCTATGTTGATGGAGAACTTGAAATTGATGGAAGTACTGCTGTAAATCCACTTCAAACAGGTACTAATGACTTCACTATTGGAGATGCCTATAGTGGATCTGGAAATTATTTTAATGGAACACTTGATGAAATATTAATATGGGAAGATGTATTGACCACAGCAGAAATCTCAGAATTATATAATGCAACAGCAGGACTTTACAAGGAAGTTTATTCAACATATGATTTAGGAGCAAGTGCAAATAATACAGATGATACAGAGGCAGATTCTATTAAGAATATTGTTAATTGGTATCAGGATGGAACTTCAATCACTATACTAAACATGCCATTTGAAAGTGGAAGTAATTCAAGTTATACTAAAGATTATTCTTCTTATGGAAATAATGGAACTGTTGTTAATGTAACTTGGAATGCAACAGGTGGTTATGATAACAAAGGAGCTTATGAATTTGTTAAGTCTGCTGCAGCAACTCCAGCGACAGGATATATTGAGATAAATGATACTTTATTTAGGAATTTAAGTGAGTTTACCTTAGAAACATGGGTTTATCCTTATAATCTTTCACAAGTTTGGTCTCCTATTGTTATGCATAGGGTAGAGGCTAATCAAAATAGAAGTTTTTCTTTAGAATTAAATTATGATAATCTTAAATTTTTCCTTTCAAATGATTGTACTGATAATGTTTCTGAGGTTTCACAAGATGGGATTACAATAAATCAGTGGCATCATTTAGTTGGAACTTTTGATGGGACAACTATGAAACTATATAGAAATGGTAATTTGGTCAATACATCTTCATTTACAGGGCCTGGATGCGATAAATCTGCAAGATTATTAATCGGTGCTTATCCTGGAACTAGTTATGGTGGAACTGAAGAAGAAGAATTTGATGGAATGATAGATGAAGTTACGATTTTCAACAGAAGTTTATCAGCAGAGCAAATTCAAGCATTATACGAAAATCAAACTCTGACAATTATGTCAGAAGAAACTGTTGATACTGATGTGTGGAAAGCATGTCTTACTCCTAATGATGGAGTGGGTGATGGAAATGAAAGTTGCACTGCAAATATAACTCTTAATCATAAACCAACACAAGGAACTCCAATCCTAAACTCTTCAACAGGAATAAACACAACAGATGAAAATTTGACTGTTTATAATCAATCAACATCAGATACTGAAGGGGGGGCTGTTGTAAATAAGGTTACTTGGTATAGAAATAGTAGAAGTTATCCTGGAACACCACATGATGTTGGTTATGATGATCTTGTTTTGAAGATGCCATTTGATAATTATACTATTAGTACAGATACTTATAAAGATTATTCAGGATATAGTAATGATGGAACTGTTTCAGGAGCAACATGGAATGCAACAGGAGGTTATGATGGATATGGTGCTTATGATTATAATGCTGGTAATAATCGTATAACTTTAAGTGGTACAAATTTTGCTGAAATTACAGCTGGAAATCTTACATTATCTATGTGGGTAAAAACAACTGATGGAAATCATCAAGCATTATTTAGTCAGCTTGATGGTGGAGGAACAGGAAGAACTTGGTTAACAATTAGTACTTCTACTTGTTCAAATAAAGAGATTGCAGCTGCTTTAGGAGGAACTATTTTATGTTCAACAACTCCAACTATATTAGAAACTTGGTATCATATTACTTTAACTTATGATGGTACTGATTTGAAACTTTATATTGATGGAGAAGAAGAAGCAAGTGATGCAAGAAGTATAGATGAAGATGCAGATGGTGATTTCCTATTAGGAGTGAATAAAGCTTTAACTTCAGATCTTACAGGTTCAATAGATGAGGTTTTAATTTTTGATAGAAGTTTGACAGCAGATGAAGTAAGAGGATTATATCAAAGAAAAGCAGATACAATTCTTTCAAGTGAACTAGAAGCAGATGATATATGGCAAGCTTGTATAACTCCTTATGATGGAAATCAAGATGGAGTAGAAAGTTGTAGCAATAATTTGACTGTAGTGCTTGGAAATGTTGCTCCAACACATTCAACTCCAATCTTAAACTCTTCATCAGGAACAAACACAACAGATGAAAATTTGACTGTTTACAATCAATCAACTTCAGATGTTAATGGGGATCCTGTTGTGAATAAGATTAAATGGTATAAGAATCAAAGAAGCTACCCACAAACACCAGCCGGAATAAATCATAGTAATACTGCTCTAAAACTTCCTTTTGAGAACTATACCCAATCTTCAGATACTTATAAGGATTATTCAAGTCATGGAAATAATGTAACAGTTATAGGGGCAACATGGAATGCAACAGGTGGAAATGATAATTATGGTGCTTATGAATTTGATGGTGTTTTTAACTATATGTATATTAGTGATGATGCAAGTCTTGATTTCCCTAATACAGATTCTGAATTTACAATAACAGCGTGGATCAATTCTGAAACACTCACAGGAAATCAATCAATAGTTGGCAAGTATAACAGCTTTAACAGTCAGATAGCTTATTACTTCCACACAAATGGAGATGAACTTACCATGTGGTTATCAGAAGATGGAACAGACTCTGCAATACGTAAAGAAACAACAACAGACGCAAATATGGCTGCTGATACTTGGTATCATGTAGCTGTTACATCAAGTATCTCTGGCACAGATAATATTGACTTCTATGTTAATGGAGTGCTTAAAACAGATACTGTTGAATCAGGAACTAATATAATTTCAATTCACGATTCAACAGAAACAGTAAGATTGGGTGCAGTAGCAAACAGCTCAGGAGGAGCATTAGACAATTTCTTTAATGGAACACTTGATGAAGTTCAGATTTATAATAGATCTTTATCATCAGATGAAATTTTAAGTGTATATGAAGGAAGAGAAGCAGACAAAATTTATTCAAATGAAACAGAAATTGATGATATATGGCAAGCTTGTATAACTCCTTATGATGGAACAATCGATGGAAATGAGAGTTGCAGTAATAATTTGACTATTTTAGCTGGAGACACAGCTGCTCCAAAATGGCAAGATAATCAGACAAACCACACAACAAAATATGGAGATTCAGTTTGGTTTAGTGTTAATTGGACAGATGATACAGGAGTTGACACTTCAATATTCAGTTGGAATGGAACTAGCTGCGGAGCAATGCAAAATGTTTCAACTGCAGATGCAGGTGGAGCATTAAGTTATGTTCACAATACAACACAAACAGTCAGCTGTACTAATGGACAAAAAGTCTGTTATAAATTCTATGCAAACGATACAAATAATTATTGGAATGAAACAGATACTTGGTGCTTTACAGTTGAAAATGCAGTTCCAACACAAGATAACCCATGGATAGGAGCACATACTAATGAACAATCTGGAAAAGTTGGAGAATGGAGATTTGAAGTTGATGCAATAGATGAAACAGGAGTTAATAATGGCACTATTTCTGGAGCTAACCAGACAGATGAAGGAAGAGTTGGAAAAGCTTATGAATTTGATGGAAGTGATGATTATATTACTGTTTCTCATTCCACATCTTTGAATCTTGGAGCAGTTGGAACTAAATATTCTGCAAGTGCTTGGTTTAAATATAATTCTGGTTATGTTATGTTAGATAAAGGAACAAATCTTGCAGATTATCCACTTTCTTGTTATGTTGCTTCTAATAAAATAGACTGTTATACAAAAGATGGTTCAAATAATCCAGTAGCAAGATCTACTACTACAGTTAATGATGATAAATGGCATTTCTTTGTTTTTGTTGTTGATAAGGTAGATAATGAAAGTAAATTATATGTAGATGGTTCTTTAGAAGCTACTGCTTCACATATATATAACGGTAGTTTTGCAAACACTGGAAATTTTAAGATGGGAGAAAATGCAGCAGGAGGATTCGATTTCAATGGCTCAATAGATGAAGTTACTATCTGGAACAGAAGCTTAAATGCATCAGAAATATCCGACTTATACAACACATCAGCAGGAGATTATGCTTATATTGATCAAGACATAGGAGCCTCTGCAAATAATACAGAAGATGCTGATAATCATGATATTAAAAATATAATAAATTGGTATAAAGATGGAACTTCAATCACCGTATTGAATATGCCATTTGAAGCAAATTTAACTGCTGAGTTGGGAACTAAAGTTAGGAATTATGCTCCAGGAAATAATGGAACTGTTTATGGAGCAACATGGGTTGCTGATGCAGGATATGACGGAAGGGGAGCATTTAATTTTGATGGAGATTATATCAGAGTAGGAAGTGAATCATGGGAAAATATAACAGGTTATAATTATAGTTATGCTCTTTGGATAAAACCAGCAAACAGAACCCCTACTTCTACTGATTATGGAATGGCATTTGATTTACATACGTCAACTGCTAACTCAAGAGGCTCAGGTGTAATGTATTGGTTTACTGGAGGAAATCAACAAAAAGTTGGACCTTGTATAGTAAGTAATTCAACTACTAATTTTGGTGGAAATTATTATAGTGCACCATTTAACGAGTGGACATTTGTAGGATGTATTTTAGAGAAAACTGGTTCTGGATATACTGTTAAGGAAATAATTAATGGAGATGTTGTGGCTACAAGAAATTTAGTTGGACAAACAGATTTAAGGCCTTCTCTACCAGCAACGATTGGAGTAATCGGCAATTTAAACTCAAATTTCTATTTCAACGGAACTATTGATGAACTAATGGTTTTCAATATATCCTTAACAGCAGCTCAAATCCAAGCATTATACGAAAATCAATCCCAGACAATAGTTTCAGAAGAAACAGTAAAAGATGAAAAATGGATGGCTTGCATCACTCCAAACGATGGTTATGCAGATGGAACAGAAATTTGCACAGAAAATATAACAATAATGGGAGCATGTGTAGATAATGATGGCGATGGTTATGGAACAACTGAATCTTCATTGCAATTATGTCCTAATAAATGTGTTTATGATTGTGATGATACTAATGCAAGCATTTATCCTGGCGCTTCTGATACTCCAGGAAATGCAATAGATGAAGATTGTGATGGTTCAGACGATACATATAATGCAACTCCTGATTTCAAAGATCAAAGTATAACTGAAACATATTATGTTGGAGATTATGTAAGATATAGGGTATTATCAAGAAACAGCGGAGGAACTTTAGAAGATCCAAGCAATATAACAATACAATTATTAGATTATAATGGCACTGTATTAAAAACACAATATATCGAAGATATGATCAAAGAAGGAACTGGAAATCATACAGGAGAATTTGCTAGTTATGATCTAAGTCATCAAGATTATGGGGTCTGCTTGAATGTATCTATCCATAACAGTTCTGGACAGATAGAAGATATTGGTTTCCATCCAGAAGAAAACTTGATAAATGGAACAGCCCCAATTATTAATGCAGGCAGCTTCACTTGGAATGCAACAAATGCTTTATCTAATTATACTGTAGAAGGATTTTATGTAAGAGATGATGATTGGAGATATGTTAATTGGACTACTTCAAGGCTTGACTTCCATTCTAGGCCAGTCAACCTAACAAAAGCAATGCATCTAAGCCACGCATTAGTTTCTGTAAATTTAACAAGCTGGCCAGAATTAAATATATCTAGATTTGTTCCATTTAATGCCTCAATTAGCCTAGATCTTTATAGTTGTGATCTGTGGGCTATTTATCATGGAGATGATTTCCATACAACAATGATAGATGCAATAAATGATCCTACTATTGTAGAAGTAGGAACCCCTGCAAATGATCCTGATTGTAATATAACTTTATCAGGAGACAGCCAATATTATTGTTCAAACCCAGTTTGTGTAGGCAATTTAAACGGAATAATTACTTACAATGTAATACATTTCTCAGCAGGTGATGGTTTTAATGTTATAAATAGTTGGTATGGTGAAAATGAACTACCAGATCCGCAATCCTATCCAGAATTCTCTGTAACAGGCGTTATTTTCATGTTCTTGATTCTTGTTCCAGGAGTTATTTTCATTATTAAAAAACACCATATTCTTGACGGAAAAAAGAAAGGAAAGAAAAAATCTACCAAAAAAAAGGTGAAAAGAAAGAAATAAATCATACTTTTTTGTGAGGGAGTATTGGAAATCCTGAAACCCCGTGAAAGGCAAAAATTCAACTTTGTCTGACCCCATCGATGGATTTTCAATGCACCTTCCATTAATTTTATAAAAAAACAGATTATTCATATTCTATGGCTGAGCCAACACCAGAACAAATCAAGGAGTTCCAGGAAAAAGTAAATAATATGTCTCCTGAAGAATTAAAAGACTTCCAAAAACAGCAGTGTATTTTTTGCCAGATTGTTGATGGAAAAGTTGCTTCTAAAAAGATTTATGAAGATGATAAATGTTTAGGCGTATTAGATATTAATCCTGCTAATCCTGGTCATGTTTTGTTGATGCCAAAAGAGCATTTCCCTTTGATGCCTTTGATGCCTGAAGAAATCATTGGGCATTTGTTTATGGTTGCAAAGGCACTTTCTAGAATTATGTTGACTGCAGTAAATGCAGAAGGAGCAAGCATTTTTGTTGCAAATGGCAGTGCAGCAGGCCAAAGAGCCCAGCACTTTATGATGCACATAATTCCTCGTAAAACAGGAGATAAGATCAAGATGGACATCCCTGTTAAGGAACTTCCTAAAAAAGAAGTAGATGAGATAAGGAAGAAGATAGTTGAGAAGATTAATTCTGTGTTTAAGATAAAAGAAAAAGTCATAGCAAAGCCTGCTAAAAAGGCCGAGAAAGAAGAAGCTCCTAAAAAAATAGAGAAGAAGCCAGCAAAAACATCAAAAGCTGCTAAGGAAAAATCACCTTCAAAGAAACCAGTTAAAAAGATAACAAAAAAAGCCCCCAAAAAACAAGAAGAATCAGATGTAAGTTTAGATGATATTGCTAAATTAATAGGATAAAAGATGGCAGACAAATGTTTATTATGCAACACTGTTGAAGGAAAAACAGAATTAGAAAAAGTCTATGAAGACAAAGAAGTAGTTGCAGTAGTACATCCAAAAGGAGCTGCTCTCGGGCATGTTTTGATTTTTCCTAAGAAACATTACCAGATATTTGAACAGATTCCTGATTATGAAGTTGAGCATTTATTCAGTGTTGTGAATAAAATAAGCATAGCTGTGTTTGAAGCATTAGGTGCAGCAGGAACCAACATTATTCTGCAGAATGGAGTTGCTGCTGGACAAGAAATTCCTCATGTTGTTGTCCATATCATTCCAAGAAGTGAAGGAGATGATATTGATTTCCAATGGGAGTCCAAGCAATTAACACAAGAAGAAATGAGTTCAGTTGAGTTGAAATTAAAAGAAGCTGTTTCTGACATTGGTGGATTTGAAAAAGAAAAGAAAAAAGAACCTGTTAAGATCAAGAAAAAGGAAGCAACCGCAATAAAAGAAGAAGACGATAAAGAGAATTATTTGATTAAACAGCTTGAGAGAATCCCCTAAGGTTCTTCTATATTAAAATTAACCACCAAGCCCCTAACGCTACACTCACAATAAAAGCTGCCAAAAAACTAGGAACAAAAGGAATACCATATTTGACTTTTACTTGGTTTATTTTGCCTTTTTTCTTCAATTCAATCAATTGTTTTATCTGTTTTTTCTCTACACCTAAACTTTTATGGCTTACAATTTTCTTTTTATTTACAATAACATCTTTTGCAATCCAATCTCCTTCTGTTAATTCGTCTGGTTCAATCCATTTATACATTGCAGACAATTCAACAGCTTTTACAAAGATAACAAGATAAAAGCTTAGATAAACTAATATCAGCATTGCAATCAAAGTAAGCAAAACAAAGATATCCATCAGATTATCTTTAAATACATATACAATCAATACAAGAATTGCTAAAAATGCAATTAATTTTATTTTTCTAAATTTTTGTATTTGTTTGCTATGCATCAATTTATGGAAGTTCTTTCCAAACTCTTTTCTGTGTATTATTGCCAGGACAACACTATATATTAATCCATACAAAGCTCCTGCAACTAATGCATTGAATGTAAAGACAATGATCAATGAATTTATTGAAAAATTAAATCCAAGCAATGCTCCTAATCCCATCAATAGCTTAGAATCTCCTCCACCCCATTGTCCTGCATAGAACATGATATAGCCCAATACAACAAAGATTGCCAGCCCTGCAACACCTTCTAAAAGATAGGCCCATTCAAATGTTATTGTAGAATAAATTAATCTTATACCAATTCCAGCAAAAATAACTCCAAAACTAATCCAGTCAGGAACCTCTCTTGTTTTGATATCTGTGATAGTTCCTGCAACTAATGCAACAAAAGCAATAGTCAATAATATAACATCTATAAGCATATCTTATCTGATAAAAGTATCTTATTTAAATCTTTTTCTAATAAGATTTAAAAAAAGAGTTCTATTAATAGCATTATGGATGAATTTATGCCTTCAAAGAGAATTTTAGATGAGATTTGTGAAGATGGAAATCCAATTGTTAGATATACTAGATTTCCACCTAATGAAGACTTAGACAAATTAGTCACTGGCTTTTGTTCTTTTGCAAATGGTATTCTCTATGGAATAGCAGAACATTTTAAGTGGGGATTGGATATTAAAGGAGAGATGAACACTCAAAAAGTAGCATCTGTATTCGAAGCATGGAGTAATGCCTTTGCTCATGGTTCTAGAAACAAAAATTCTGTTGATTTTGGATTGTTTTTAGGAGAAAAAGGAGTTTGTTATGGTTTTAGAGATTATGGAGATTATTTTAAATCTGAAGAAGTCAAGCAAATTTATGAGACAAAAACGCAGATAGAAACCTTTGGAGATGGGCTCAAAGAACTTTCTGGCTTTAATATAGGGGTGAGTTGGATGTATGATGATGCAGATATAATTGAAGTTGACACAAATTTAGGTGTTTTATATCTAGTGCAATATAAAAGCAGTTTAGCTAAAGAATAAATAATATATACTAAAAATTTTTAAATTCTAAATTAATATCTAATAAATAGGGGGCAACAATGTTAGAAAGATTCAAATTAATGCTGAAACTGCAGGAAAAAGAAGGCAAAGCAAAGAAAACAATCAGGCATCTTGCTATTACAATGCATGGCATGGAGAAATGGGCAGAAGATAAGAAAAAGCCGCTCCAAGAAGTCTATAAAAAAAGCTTTAGCATATTAAAAGAAATTATTGAGTATCAAATTAAAAATAATACTCCAATTCTATCTATCTATGTTTTGCCTGAACAGTTGAAAAAAGAAGAAGATTATCCTATTTTTCTCGACGAGCTTATTGGATTCTTGAATTCTGTTAAAAAATCTAGCTTGATACATAACAATAAAGTTAAGATCTCAGCATTGGGAAAGTGGTATGATATTCCAGGAAGGGCTGTTGATGTTATCAAGGAAGTGCTGACAGAAACAAAAGACTATGATAAGTTTTTTGTGAACCTCTGTATCAATTATAATGGCAAAGAAGAGATAGTTGATGCATGCAGGATCATTGCAAGGCGGATAAAAGCTGGAAAATTAGATGTTGATGCCATCAATAAAGGCACAATAAAGGAAAATATCTATAGTTCTTACTTTCTCCCCCCAGATTTGATTATCAAGAATGGGCAGATAATGCAGACAACCACATTCTTATTATGGGATACAGCATTTTCAATAGTTTACTTTACTAAAAAGTATTTTCCAGAGTTTGGAAAAGGTGATTTTTCTAAAGCCATAGAATTCTACAACGATAATAAATAGCTACTCTCTCCGGACAACAAAAAACCGTTATATTTATAAATAAACCCACAATTCACAACATAACCAATGAATGATGATAGTTGGGTTGTACTATATGGCTATCGGTGCAATGCGACTTGAGTGAGGTAATTTTTTTTCTATTTTTACCTTTTTATTTTCATTTGGAACTAGGGAGGCTAAAAAAATGGCTGAAGTGTCAAAAGAAATAATAGATAAAGTGTTAGAAGCACTTGAAGTAGCTAAAGCTACTGGTAAAGTTAAAAAAGGAACAAACGAAGTTACAAAAGCAATTGAAAGAGGCAGCGCAAAGCTTGTTGCTGTTGCTAAAGATGCATCTCCTCCAGAGATTGTTATGCATATTCCTTTGTTAGCTGAAGAAAAAGGTATAGTTTGTATTACAGTTGGAAGTAAAGAAGAATTAGGAGCATCAGCTGGAATAGCTGTTCCAACAGCAAGCGCTGCAATAGTTGCAGAAGGAGAAGCAAAAGCTTTGATCAAAGAAATAGTTGAAACTGTTGGCAAACCAAAAAAAGAAGAAGAAAAAACAGCAGAGAAAGCAGAAGAAAAGAAAGAAAAAGTTGAAGCAAAACCTAAGAAAGAAGCTGAAGCACCTGCTAAAGAAGCAAAGCCTGAGGCTAAAGCAAAACCTGCTAAGGAAGAGAAAAAAGAAGAAAAGAGTGAATAAGAATGGCAGCAATAAAAAAAATGCAGAGAAAGGAAGGCGGAAAGCCAGGCGCAGGAAAACCAGATGAAAAAGCAAAATCTGCTGTTCATTTTACTCAAGCTGTTCCTGCAAGTGTCGAAGAGATAATTGACAGGACAGGAACAAGAGGAGAAGCTGTTCAAATCAGATGCAAAGTATTGGACGGAAGAGATGCTAACAAAATCTTAAGAAGAAATGTTAAAGGTCCTGTTAGAGTAGGAGACATTTTGATGTTAAGAGAAACAGAATTTGAAGCTCGTCCTTTGAATAGGAAAGGCGGAAGAGGAGGAGGACAGTAAAATGACAAAATGTACTTTCTGTGGAAATGATATCAAAAAAGGAACAGGAAAAATTTATGTTAAAAAAGACGGCAAAATTTTTAATTTTTGTTCAAACAAATGTGAGAAAAATATGATTAAACTGAAAAGAAAGCCTATCAAAACAAGATGGAGCAAACTTTTCAAAAAGGAATAGAAATAACAATGACAAAAAACAATGTTCAACAACTATTAGTATTGATTAAACCAGATGGATTAATCAAATCACTGACTGGAAATATAATGACAGAGTTATCTGAAACACATCTGACTATTGTCGCAGCAAAGATAGTGCAGGTTAGCAGAGAATTAGCTGAAATACATTATCATAAGCTGAAAGAAGAAAAAGGAGAAGAGATATTTGAAGAGACTTTAAAATATATCCAAGGACATTATCATACTAATAGAGTTTTAGCATTGGTATATGAAGGAGAAGATGCTATTGCAAAAATAAGAAAAGTAGCAGGAGAAACAAATCCTGAAAAAGCAGATCCTATTTCTATAAGAGGAAAATATGGAAGAATAGTTAGTTCAACAGGAGTATTTGAAAATGTTGTCCATGCTTCTGATAATGAGGAAAATGCTGAAAGAGAAATCAAACTTTGGTTTGAACCTCATGAACTTGCTAATGTTATTTATCCTGTTGAAAAGAAAACAACTGAAAAAGAAGAAATAGATTGGAGGGAGGA
>JAZGHU010000030.1:0-7506 GCA_036481345.1 Candidatus Woesearchaeota archaeon | reverse complement strand
TCAAAATAATAGATGTCTAACATTTGATTATACAGGCTTAATTCTTTTGAATAACCAATGATTAAGCAATATGAAGAATCCTACAACAACAGGGATAATCCAAGTAAATATCCACCAACTTGCGAGGTTTTTGCCAAGCAAAACTGTTGTCACAAAGAAGATTATCAATCCAATAAATATAAATGAAAGTCCTGATACTGTAGGGGAGTCTAAGAATTTTCTGGTTTTCATCATTCTTGTTCCCATATAGAAGCTAACACTCAAACCACGGTCAAGAAGTAATGCGACAAATGCTACTCCTAAAGCTATTTGCCATATCGTTTCTCTTATTACATGTGGGAAAACTATTGAAGCAAAGAATGCTGTTGCAAAGACATATAAGAAATAAGACCATCTTTTCAATGCTATTTTTATTGGTTCTGATGGGGGAATTCCTGTCATCTTTTCTATATTCCAATAGATTGTCCCTAATACACTCAATAATAAACCTGTAAAGACTGCAAATAGAACTGATATCAGGTCTGTAGGGGCTACGAGTAAAACTCTAATGAGTTGAGTAGTTATAACAAGCAAAGCAAGAGTTACAAAAGTCATTGTGGTGAATTGATGCCCTTTTGGCTGAGTTAAATCATATAATCTATAATGGATATACCATATTATTGAAATGAAGAATAACATTTGTCCAAATGCCATTATTGGATTTAAGATACCTTCTGCGGATGCAAGGTCTATTTCCATTAAAGAGCTTGCTGAAAGAGCCACTATTAATCCATAGACAAGTAGGGAGAATAAGCCCATCCTTTCTGCTTTATGGGGCAAATTTTCCATAGGGATGTTTTGTAATTCAAGAGGAAGATCTACTTTTGCTTTTGGATTAACCCATGTTACAAAGACATACCTATTAAAATAAATAAATACTGCTATAAACCAGAAAGGCCTTACTGCAGGAGTTGCTATCAATGCTGTTAGATAACCTAATGATTCCCATAACATATGTTTTCCAGATGCTCTTGCCCATTTTTTTTCATTTTCTCCACCCTCTGTTATTCTAAATGAAAACAAAAAGTATAGGCAAGCCATTGACAAAACTATCAGGAAAATAGTGATTGTTGCGAGATAACTGCCCACTTTGGGATTGATTTTCCAAATTCTGATGAATTGAGTAAATACAATAACCAAGAATCCCACAAATAAAGTCATTACTTCTGCTAAAAATGAAGATCTATGGAATCTATTGATAAGAGCCATATGCCTATACCAGAAAATTATCAGAAAGATAAACATCATTAAAAATTGAGCAAAAGCAGACCAAACTTTTGTAGAACCATCTCCAATAGATTCTAGAGGCCGAGCAGACATTGTCAGTGCTAACGCAAAGATAATATCAAAAAATAGTTCAAGCCAAGTAACTTTTTTGATGTCTGCAGTAGGTATTTGTTTAGCTAGCTTCTGAGACATATCCATTGATGGCATAGGAAATTAACACCTCTTTTTAATAAAACTCTTTTTTCAGGTATTTAAATGTTTCTAATACTATTCATGTATTTTAATAAAATGAAAAACTTTAAATATCACTTACACTAATCAAATAAATATCATCACTTAATAATCAAAAATATGAGGGATTATACAATGGCTGAAGAAGACAAAAAATATTCAAAAAATATGCTTGGAAAAACAGTTGTAAGTAAGACTGGAAAAAGATTTGGAGAAGTTGGAGATATTATTTTTGAAACAAGATCAGGAGAATTAATCCATCTAGTTTTATCTAGTCCAACACCTTATACTGAGAAATTAGAGTTAGAAAAAGATAAAGAAGGAAACATCTTAATTCCATTTTCTGCTGTAATTGCAACTGGAGATTTTATGGTTGTTTCTGAAGAAGATATTATTTAGAAAAATATTTAATTAATTACTTCTTTTTTGATTATTTAGTTATATTGGGGGCAAAATGAGCACAGCTATATGGACTGAAAAATATAGACCGAAAAAGTTTGATGAAGTCAAAGGCCAGGAAGAAATTGTTAAACGTGTTAGTTCTTTTGTCAAACAAAAAAATATGCCTCATTTAATGTTTGCAGGGCCTGCTGGAATTGGCAAGACCACATTATCTTTAGTTATAGCAAGGCAGCTGTTTGGGGATACATGGAGACAGAATTTTCTTGAGTTAAATGCTTCTGATGAAAGAGGTATTGATATAATCAGACATAAAGTAAAAGATTTTGCCAGAACAAAAGCAATTGGAGATGTACCTTTTAAGATTATTTATTTGGATGAGTGCGATGCTTTGACAAGAGAAGCTCAGCAAGCGTTGCGTAGGACAATGGAGAATTATACTCAAACAACAAGATTTATTCTTAGCTGCAATTATTCTTCTAAGATTATCGATCCAATCCAATCAAGATGTGCTGTTTTTAGATTTCAATTATTAGAGAAGGAACATGTTTTTGTAATTATAGATTCAATTGCAAAAGAAGAAGAATTAAAGATAGATGATAAGGGAAAGGAAGCTTTGTATACAGTTAGCCAAGGAGACTGCAGAAGAGTAGAAAATTTATTACAAAGCTGTGCTGCTATTTCTGATCGTATAACAGAGGATGTTGTGTTTTCTATGGCATCTGTTGCTCGGCCTAAAGAAGTCAAAGAGTTTTTGCAGTTGGCTATGTCTAACAAGTTTGTTGATGCTAGAGGTAAGATGCTCGATGTTATGCTGAATTATGGGCTTTCTGGATTAGATGTGCTGAAGCAAATACAGAAAGAAATCTGGGATTTGGAATTAGATGGAAGGGCAAAGATGAAGTTGATTGATAAATGTGGAGAAATAGAGTTTAGGATGACAGAAGGAAGTGATGAGTTTGTCCAATTAGAAGCTTTATTAAGCCAAGTTGCTCTAGCTGGTTTTGAAAAATAAAAGAAAACTTAAATCGTTTTCTTGATTCTAACTGTTTCTTGGATTAAATCTCTGTAATCATAGCTTAATGTCAATCCGATTGCTTTTGTGTACAGTGCCTCTGTTTCAAGAGATGTTTTTAGTCTACACCTGATTGTTGCTTTTCCGTCAAGAAGCCTTGCTTCATTTTCTCTGCCAGCTGCTGTACAAGTCCATTTTACTCTTTCTGTTGCAGGCTCAATTGTATAAGCTATTTGATTGTATTGTGGAGAGAATTCTCTTCCTGGAAGTGTTGCTTTTCCTCCTCCAACGTTTTCTATTTCAAAGTCAACTTCTATTAAGCCAGCTCCTGCAGGCTTTTCTACTGCTGAAGTCACTTGGATTGGTGCTCCTGAAGAGAAAACATCTTTTGATTCATCTACAGTACACACTCTTTCATCTCTTAGATTCTCTTTAAAGCAAACATTTGCAACAGATGCATATGTCTTGTATTTGTATGTATATGAAGCAAAAATACTCAAATCATAGAATGTTCCTGGAATGTCTTGGACATATTTTACATTTTGTCCAAAGTCAATAACTGTTTCTCCGCCTTCTTCATTTAATTCAGATATTTTTTCAATATTTTTATTATTAGATAAAGTTCCTGCTGAGATTCCTGTAAAATCAGATAAAGGAATTCCGTGGATAATTACTTCAACATCATCTTGGGCTAAGTCATGCTCTCCTTTGTTTTTCAGAACAACTTGTAAAGGAAATGTTTCTGTTTCAAAGATTGTATAAATTCCTGATTCTTCAATGCCTAATGGTTCGAACTCAGCTATAACTCCTTGAGAACCCCCTATATATGGTGATGGACCTGATGCTACTTCATCTTCTCCACATCCTACAATAAACATAGCCATTGCTGCAAGAATTAAAGTTATTAATATTTTTTTATTCATTTTTAAGCCTCCTTTTTCATTCTGGTGTTTTAATTATTTCAATGTTTTTTGAAACTGAATCCATATAATTATAATCTAAAGTTACTCTTATTGGTGTTGAGTATGCTGTATCTCCAGTTATTCTGAATGAACAGAAGATAACCCCTTTGTTATTTACTAATCTTACTCTTTGGTCTCCTTCTATTTCAGGAGAACACTTTACTTTTTGTCCAGAAGACATGTCTACTTCATAGGCAATAACATTGTAATCTTTTGGATCAACATTAAACGGACAATCAGCAAAGACACTTGTTCCACGGTATAATGGGGTGCCGTCTCCAACGTTTGAAACTTTGATGTTAAATGATACTCTATCTCTGCCAGCCATTTCTACATCAACTCCTGTTACAGCAACTGGTGCACCCTGGCCTCCTGCTGTTGTTACATCTTTTACTATGCATGCTCTGTCTAATGGGCCAATTTCATATAAGTGAGGATCTATACAAACAACAGGAGAAGCTATTGTTTGATATTCATAACAAGCAGTAATTTGTAGAGTTTGTTTTAATGAGTCAAGGAAATCTGGAAGATCAATAAGATCTGTTGAAAATTCTTGTGTAGCAAAACCCCCTTCTGGATTAAGTATGCCTTTACCTTCTAAAGATGAAGCGCATGTTTGAGATTTATCTAATCCTCTGATTATTTTATCATCGAATCCAGATAAATATAATCTACACTTGCTTCCTGATAAATCAGAAGCGCCTTTGTTTTCCATTTCTAATAGAATTGACAATGTTGAGGTATCATATAATTTGCTTGGAGGAAGGTTTTGTAAGAATTTCATTTCTAATCCTTTAGTTCCTTTGTATACATCTTCTGGACCTTGATCTGCTTCCGTTCCTGGTCTTGTTTTACATCCTGCAAAAGAAATTATAATTAAGAGAATCATTACAAATATGATTAAATACTTTTTATTCATTTTATAAAGTTTTAATTATCTGTTTATTTAAGTTTTTCGGCTAATTTATGTCAATGATTTGATTGTTAGTTTTTTGTCTAATACTTGAGAGTAAATATAATTAAATTTTACAGATAATGGAGAGATATAAGCTCCTGAACTTACGAGAGTTTCTGTTGTACATATTATACTACTTTCTTCTTTTTCTTTAAGTGTTATCTCTTGTGGTTCACAAGAGAGAGGGACATTAGCTAATCTTACTTCATCAAGATATACTTTATCAATAACTTTTCCATCCCCTTTGTTTTCAATATTTATTATAAATGTAACTTGAATTTTGTTGCCTATTGGAGCAAATGATTGTTGTACACGTGTTACAGCAACTGGAGCTCCTTGGCCTTTTTTCAGAACAACTTCTTTTGGTTCACAAACTGTTTCTTTTGTTTTCATATAGCTATAGACAAATGGATTAATACATACTTCTGTTCCTGCTTCTGTTTGGTATCTGTAGTTTGCTTTTATTGTATATGCTGCTGGATATTCTTTCATTCTTTCTGGAAGGTCTGCACCCTTTATATTGAAATTTATTATTCCATACCCTCCTTCTGGAAAACCAGGCTGTTTCCCTTCAATATCAAAATAAAATTCTGGCCGAGTTATTAGTGCATAACCCTTTGGAAAACCATATATCATAATTAATCCATCTTCAATATCATATGCCCCTTTATTTCTTAATTCTAATCCTATTACAAACTCAGTTCCTTTTAGAATTTCATTAGGCGGGAGGTTTTTAACAGAAGTTATTTCCAGTCCGTCAAATCCTTTATGGTATTCTATAACTTCTGGTTCTAGAGAAGGAGTTCTTCCACAACCTATGATAAACAATGTCAAAATTATTGCAAAGATTATTTTTTTATTCATTTTAGCTGGTTACTCTGAATTGGTCCTCTTTTTGAATCTTATAATTATAGATTATATCTGATCTGAACAGATGATGAATATATTCTGGCCCTTCTGCATAAAAAGATCTTAATCCCTCTGGGAAGTTAAGCTGACAGTTTAAGGAAGCAGACGTATCATCTCCTTGCCATACTAATTTATTATCTGAGTAAACAAATCCTTGAGCAGCACATTCTGGAGTAGGAATTATTTGTGGATCTCTTAGATCTATCTCAATCCTTTCAATAGAATCAACAATCCCTTTTTTGAGGTTTTTAACACTTCCTGTGATTATTTGAGTTGGCTGATCTTCACTGTAAAGGAAAGTTTGGTCTGTTCCAATTTCAAAATAAAATGCTGTGAACTCTTCTCCTGATTTAGAACCTTGAGAATCTTTTAAAGAACGTTCTCCTAATATTGTTGATTTTCTTTCTTCTTCTAATAAGTTTCCTATCATGATACGATCTAGGAAAGAAATTGTCCGCGCATTATGAAGTATTGCTTGGAAGATTACTGTATAGGATCCAAGAGCAAGAGGGCTTGGAGGTTTGCAGGAGATTCTCTTTTTTGTTTCTATCTTAGATGCAGTGATTGTTGAGGATGGAGCGACTATTCCTATTATTTCACTATTTTTAGTTTTAAATTTACATGATAATGTCAATTCAAGATCTTTATCCCTACTTTCTATGATTAAATCATAAGGAATTGGTCGTTGGATTGTTCCTATCTTTAATTCATCTTTGTATGCTTCCTTTGGTCTTTCAAATTCAACTTTTATTGCTGTCAGTTCTTCAACTGTTTCTCCTTTTATGCCGAGTCCGAGTGCTTCATTTATACAATCTTGATATTCATCTGTCCCTTTTAGATTAATACAGTCACGTTCTGCAGCCCTTTGTTTAAGGCAAAATTCATGGGCAGCGGGATCTCCCGATTTAGAAGCACATACAAATAAGTCAGCAAAAGAACCAATGAATATCCTAACTCCTCTTGCCATTGACTGCCATTTTGTAAATGCTCCTGCTTTTTGTGCCTCTGAAATTTGTGCTGCAGCTTCCTGAAACTGAATAGAGTCTTTTACTAATCCACCGATGTAGCTGAAAAGCAACAAGAATAATATTATAGACGCAAGAATACTTTTTTTGTTCATTCCTAAATAGAATAAAAGATATATTGTGTAGATAGGGAATACAAGTCTATCTCCGAAAATAGTTGCTGCTCCTGACATTCCCGCTTTTCCTAATATTGTCCCAAGCACAGAAAATCCAATAAAGTCAAAAAGCAATAATATGACTAAAGTTCTATATGCATAAACCGCATCATTTTCTCTTTTTATAATCATAGACCACAATAAAATCAAAAATCCTAAGTGGTACATTGTTCCAGGACCCATACCTGTCAATACAATTATCAAAACTATGAGTATATCAAGAAATATGAGCCATTTCCATTCTTCTTTTGAAGAAGGTCTTGAAAATATGAATTGAAATAACAAAAATGTTATTAATATACTAAAAAATCCCCCTTTTAGAAGCATATCTTGAACATTTAGATCTGAGAATATCTTTACATTTATTCCGTTGAATTTTGTAAAATAAACATCAGATAAATATAATAATATTGATAAAACAAAGAAGAACCAGCCTGTAACAGCATCTACTCCTTCTCTTTCTTCTCTTCTTTTTGCGTGGATTGCCCTTAATCCACCATAACCAGCAGCAATGCCTACTCCAGCACCCCTTAATGCTCTTCCAGTGCCTTTAAGAGCGCCACCACCCATGCTTCTAGCAAGTCCTGCT
>JAZGHU010000029.1:0-12400 GCA_036481345.1 Candidatus Woesearchaeota archaeon | reverse complement strand
ACTGCAAATGTTGCTTTAGGCGGAAGCAAGAAGTTTGTTGATAAAAAACTTGTTCCAAGAAAAGCAAGAATAATTGCAAGAAAAGTTGATAAGATGTTTAAAGGAATGTATCCAAGACTATTTTCTGTTGATTTGATGTTTGATCCAAAAGGCAAACCATATATTGTTGAATGTAATTCTCAGCCAATGATTGACAAATATGCATTTGGAAAATATGCTAATCCTTCATTCTATGATAGATTACTGGAAACTATCAAAGTAAGTATTCCGATTAAAATTGTTAGAAGAATTTAAATACCCCCTTTCTAATTATATATTCAATAAATTTAAAATGGTAAAAAACTATGTATTTGCTGGAATCGATTTTATAATTGATCAACAAGGAGAGCTATATTTTATAGAAGCTAATTCTTCTCCTGGAGTTCTAAAAAGATATAAAGCAATTTACAAGCACTGCAGACCTATAAAAGAACTATGTACTTTTCTGAATAAAAAATACAAAAATCTAGCAATAATATCAAAAAAGAAGTGGAAAGGATCAGTTGTTTCAAAAGAGTTCAGAAAAGGATTCAAAGGAAATATCCATATCTGTGATTATAACCAAAATAGAAAACTTATGTCCAAAGGAGACGGCCATCTGATTGATATAAAGGGCAAAAAAATAATGCCAGATGTTGTTTTGAGGGTTGCTGCTGGCAGGACTTATGCTCAAGAAAAAGCAGGAATTAGAATAATCAATCCAACTTGTATCTTAAATATAACCAAAGACAAGATTAAGGCAAAAAAAATAGTTGAAAAATATACTAGAATAAAAACCCCTAAATCATTTAGAATCTACAAAAAAACTGATATTAAAAAAAGATTAAATAAGAATAAAAAACTATTTTCAAATGGTTTTATCCTAAAACCTCAACATGAGCAGAAAAGTGAAGGCGTATTTATCTTTTATTCTTATAAAGAGATTCCAAAAAACTTCAAAATCAAAAAGCCTTATTTTGTTGAAGAATTGATTCTACCTTCTAATCTATTTAAAGGAGAATTCTTTGAAATAAGAAGTATGACTGTAAATGGGAAATACGCAGGAAGTATGTTGTTTGTTTCTCCAAAAAGACCAATGCACTTAGTTGCTGAAGGAAGAGTTGAAAAAATACCAAAAAAATTAGAAGATAAGATAAAAAAAGCAACAGAAGCTGTAGTAAAAGCTATTGATAAGCATTCTTTAAAGGAAAAGAATATAAAGTAAAAGATATAGGAAAAGAATATGGAACTCAAACAAGTAATTCTAGTTAGAGCTGATTTGAAGCTGCCAAAAGGCAAGTTAGCTGCTCAAGCTGCACATGCTGCAGTACAAGCTGTTTTGAATTCTTCAAAAAGTAAAGTAGATGAATGGAAAAGTCAAGGGCAGAAAAAAGTTGTCTTGAAAGTTGCAGATGAAAAAGAATTATTAAAATTTGTTAATCTTGCAAAAGATAAAGGATTAGTTGCTTCTTTGATCACAGATGCAGGCAGAACAGTTATTGCTCCAGGAACAAAAACATGTGTTGGAATAGGCCCAGATGAAGAAGAAAAGATTGATGCAGTCACTGGCAAGCTTAAGATGGTTTAGTAAAACAAATTAATTCCAATAACATTTATATAGGACTACAACAAACTAATTTCTTATGGCAGAAGCTGAATTAATCAAGGAAAGATTGAAAAAATTAGAGCAATTGATGCAGTTAGGTATAAATCCATATCCATATTCTTTTGATGTTAAAAATACAGCTAGTGAATTAAATGAAAAGTATTCAAAACTTAAAGCTGAAGATAAGACTAAAGACAACGCTGTTGTTGCTGGAAGATTAGTTGCATTAAGAAGGATGGGAAAAGCTTCTTTTGGCCATATCCAAGATCAAACTGGAAAAGTTCAATGCTATTTCAGGCAGGATGATATTGGAGAAGAATTATACAAAATTCTAAAATTATCAGATATAGGCGATATTGTTGGAGTAGAAGGTAATATCTTCAAGACAAAAACAGGAGAAATCACTATCTATGTTAAGAAATACACTATGTTATCAAAATCAATCAGACCTTTGCCTGAAAAATTCCATGGATTAAAAGATGATGAAATCAGATTCAGAAAAAGATACTTAGATATGATCATGAATCCTGAAGTTAAAGAAGTCTTTATGAAAAGAGCAAAGATATACAAGGCAATCAGAGAATTTCTAGATAAAAAAGAATATATTGAAGTCCAGACTCCGATATTACAGACACAATACGGCGGAGCAAATGCAAAACCTTTCATAACAAACATCAATGCTTGGGACATGCCAATGTATCTGAGGGTTGCTTATGAACTTCATCTGAAAAGATTATTAGTTGGAGGATTAGAAAAAGTATACGATCTAAATTCCTGCTTTAGAAATGAAGGAGTTGACAAAACTCATAATCCAGAATTTGCAATGATGGAAATACAAACTGCTTATGGAGATTATGATTTTGCAATGAAATTAACAGAAGAATTATGGGAATATGTTGCAAAAGAAGTAAACAACTCAACAATAATCGAATATGAAGGAAAAAAGATAGATTTGAAAGCGCCTTGGAAAAGATTGACTATGAAAGAAGCTATCAAGCAATATGCTAAGATTGATGTTAATAAATTAAAAGACAATGAATTAAAAGATATCCTAAGAGAACATAAGATTGAAGTTGTAGAAGACAGAGGATTGATGATTGCAGCAATCTTTGAAGGATTATGTGAAGATAAATTAATAGATCCTGTCCATATTACTGATCATCCAAAAGAAACATGCCCTCTAGCCAAAGTACATAGAGATAATCCTGAATTGATTGAGCGTGTAGAACCATTCATCAATGGATGGGAAGTTGGAAATTGTTATTCTGAACTGATCAATCCAATTATACAAAGAAAACATCTTGAAGAACAGGCTAAAAAAGGCAGAGGTGGAGATGAAGAAGCCCACCCAATGGATGAGGATTATGTCGAAGCACTAGAATATGGTCTGCCCCCTAACACAGGAGTTGGAATTGGTGTTGAAAGAATGATCATGTTGCTCACAGGAGCTGATTCTATAAGAGAAGTTATGTTATTCCCGATAATGAAACCTGAATAAATTTCTTTAAAAACCCTTTATAAACGTATTTTCATAACATTTAAATACCCTTTAAATTCCTTAGTTACAGTCAAATGGCACTAAGAAAGAAGAAAGAAAAGACAATGGTAGGACTCACAGAAAGAGTATCTATCTTTGGTACTGAAAAGAAGAAGAGAATAAGGGCTAGAATTGACACAGGAGCAGATATATGCTCTTTAGACAAAAAACTAGCAAAAAAACTAGATTTTGGACCGATAGAAAAGATGAAAAAGATTAAATCAGCTTCAGGAACAAAACACAGACCTGTAGTTAGAGGAAAGATAGAGATCAAAGGCAGAAAGTTTGCAAAAGTCAGATTTACATTGGCTGATAGAGGCCATTTAAAATATAAAGCATTGATAGGAAAAAATATATTAAAGCGGGGCTTTTTAATAGACCCTAGCAAGAAGTGATAAATATGCCAGTAACATCAGCAATCATATCATTGGGAAGTAAAAGTTCAAAATGGACAGCGAGAGCTATGAAGAATTATTTCAGAGTAGTTGACGAATTAGATATCAGAGATATTGAGATCAACTTGGGTCCAAAAGGAGCTGTTGTTCTGTACCAAGGAAAACCAATTGAAAAATATGATTGTATTTTTGCAAAAGGAAGTTTTAGATATGCTCCTTTGCTAAGTGCAATAACAAGTGATCTTTCTAATCAATCTTATATGCCTATTACTGCTGATGCTTTTACAAATGTTCATGATAAATTACTAACACAATTAGCATTGCAGCAAAATGGAATTCCTATGCCTGCAACATTTTTAGCAGCAACACCTGAAGCTGCGAAAAAAATCCTAGAAAAGATGCATTATCCTATCATCATGAAGTTCCCTCAAGGAACTCAAGGAAAAGGAGTTATGTTTGCAGATAGTTTTGCCTCTGCAAATTCTATGATGGATGCTTTAACAGCTTTAAGACAACCATTCCTTATCCAAGAATATATTGAGACAGACGGAGCTGACTTAAGAGTTATAGTTATTGGAGACAAAGTTATTGCAGCTATGGAAAGAAAAGCAGAGATAGGAGAAAAAAGAGCAAATATTCATGCAGGCGGCAAAGGAAAATCAGTTAAAGTTGATCCTGTAACTGCAAAGATTGCAATAAAAGCAGCAAGAGTTCTTGGAGCTGAAATCTGTGCTATTGATATTCTAGAAGGCCACAAAGGTCCATTAGTGATTGAAGCAAATATCTCTCCTGGACTGCAGGGAATAACAGAAGCAACTGGAGTTAATGTTGCTGACCACATTGCTAAATATCTTCATAAGAAAACAAAAGAATTTGTTGAAAGCAAAAAAAAGAAAGGAGCAGAAGAGATAATGAGAGAGATTGGAGCAGTAGACACACATGCAAAGCATATCATAACTGGATTGGATTTCAGAGGAGAACGTGTTTTAATTCCAGAAACAGTCATAAAAGAATCGGGATTTACAGAAAAAGATGAAGTTGTGATGAAAGTTGAAAAAGGCAAGTTAGTTATTGAAAAGTTTGCTATAAAAGAAGGCAAAAAATAGCTATTTCTACTACTACTAAGTAACAATAAAAGCGTAAGGTTTATAAAGGAATTTCTATAAAATAATACTAGTTTAAGTCTTATTTAGGAAAATGACAGAAGAAAAACCAGATGAAGAGATAATAGGCTCCCCTCTAGAAGAGATAGCTAATGCTGAAGAACCTACAGAAGAAGAACAAAAACAGATTAGAAATGTTCTTATTGCTGAGAATGCAAAAACAATCAGAAACGAGATTAGTGCTCTATTAGAAGAGAATGGCTATAACTGTGATGTTGCTGAAGATGGAAAACAAGCATTGAATATGTTTGAAAATAATGATTACTATGTTGTTATTGCTGATCTTAGACTTCCAAAAATAGGTGGTTCTGTACTTGTTCAAAATATTCACAAAAGCAAGCCTGAAACAGAGGTTATTCTTGTCTCAGGAAAAATTGATGACCAAAAGAAAGATAGATTAAGAGATAGATTAAGAGTATTTGCTTATCAAACAAAACCATTAGACATGGATCGTCTTGTTGATACTGTTGATGATGCATTTAATAAAAGAAGATCACTTCAAGATTCTTTAAGAAAAAGTTATATTGTCCCATTATCTGATGTTGATGATTTTGAATCAAAGATGATTTCTATCTACAGAGAAGTCTATGACAGCACAGCTGAATCTCTGAATTCTGCTAAAGAAAAATTACGTCCTATTCTAAAATATTTCCACTCATTTGGAATTGACAAACCAGTTCACAGCACACTAAATAAATTGATAATCTTTACAGAAAGAGGAGCTACATCTCTAGATAGGATCCTAAGAGGTGGAATTGTTAAGATGTATCCTCACCAATTCAAAGCAAGGATTGAAGCCCAGGCATTGAAGTTCTATGATACAATGAAACTCAAAGAGTTTAAGACAAGAGCTCCGCAGGTTACATTTGAATATAGTAAAGAAGAAGATCCATTTAGTGTTAATGTATTTAGATTAATAGAAGGATTGACAGCTGCAGAAGCAATATCAAAATTAGAATCTGGAACATATGAGAATGAAGACAGAAAAAAATTAGCAAGATATGCTAGTGTTAAGCTTATAGATTATGCTTTAGCTGGATTAGCTTGTTATCAAGCAAATCCGGCAGAGATAAAAGATAGGAATGAAAGTGTAATAGTAGATCATCCAGAAAGTATCAGAAAAGAAGTTAAAGATAGGTATACTACTATTGCTAAAACCCTGAATAGTGTTATCAAATTATCCAGAAAGGAGAAAGCATCAATAGGTTTTATTGATGGCATCATGGAAGGGTTAATCGATAGTATAGATAATTCTCAAGTAGTAAGATATAGAGAAGCTAATCTAGGAAATTATGTTCTTGACTTAGGAAAAGAAGACTTAAACGCTGAAGAGTTAGTAAAAACTCTTGAGGAAAACGGATTTGTGATAGATGATGATTTCTATCAAGTAGATCTTGAAAGAATCATAAATCAAAATGTCGATTGGACATGGGAAGATCTTCCTGAAAAACGAAAAGATCCAAACTTTGTTTTTTACGTACATGTGCATGAATTAGAAGATTTTTTCCATGTCGTTGACAGCCCAAGGATTGAACTAAGCCTTGAAGAAAAAGAACAAGAGTATTGTAAATTCATGCTTAGAAAAAAGAAGTTTGAATTAGCAAAGATCAATGAGCATGATAAACAGATAAAAGCAATTGAAGATATGATCAACACAGGCAAATCTAAGAGCCTCTTTAGCAAAGAAGAAGTTAATTATGCTTTTGTAAGGGATTATCTTAGCAGAGATAATGAAGAAGATATAATAAAAGATGTTGGCGCATATCATCTTATAGAATTCTATAGAAATCTAAGATGGGTTGATATTATCAAGAATAGGTATATTCAGCAGACGCAGGAAAATTTTACAAGATATATTGAATTAGAAAGAAATTATCTGAAAAAAGACTTGGATTTCTCAATACTAGAAAAAATTTATGCAGCAAAATATAATACTACTACTAATCTAGATTCTGTTAAAGATCTTGTTGTTGAATTAGAAGAAAAAGGCAAAGATATCTTCAGAGAAGATGTTAGTGATAGAGGTAAAGAACGTTTCTATAACTTATTCTTAAACTATCTTAATCAAGTAAAAGATGAAAAGCAGTTAAAAGAAGATGCTAACACATTTTATAACAGAGCTGAAAATGCACTTAGCAATCTAATCAATTTTTGCGCTGAATCATTGATGCCAGATTCTGATCCAAAAAAAGAAACTCCTTTTAAAGACTATAAAGATCAACCACTTGGATTAAATGTTTTAATAGATAAATATACTATAGAAAGAACAAACAATGCGCAGGTCAATATTTTTGATAACGGTGAATTAGTCAATCCAAATGAATATCCAGATCATTTTGACAAATTAAAAACAATTGTAGACAATGATAGAGATGATAGTGATTCTCTTGTATTCTTCAAGCTTATGCAGTTAAATTATCTTAAACACCTTATGGATAAGGGGAATGATCTAAGATGGTAAATGCTGGATTTCATGTACACACAAAAGAAGGATCAGACGGACTTATGAACTTTGGTTCTATTATACACAAGGCTCTTGAAGAAGAATATAGATATATTACTATAACTGACCATGATAGGCTTTTAGATAGAAGCCTTATAGATGAATATAATCGATTCATGAGGAAGAATAAAAAGCCTGAATGTATTCTGTGGGAATCTAGAGGTCTGTACAAACTCGTTGATCCTGAAGTAAAAATGTATATTATCGGTGGTATTGAATTAAGTGCAAGATATCAAGGAAAAGAAATTCATATTATGGGACAGTTTATGGAAGAAGCTGATGAAGAATTAGAACTTTATTTGGGTTCTGTTAATACATATCGTTATATCAGGAACAGAGAGATGGTTCAGAATCTACAAAATCAGGATATTCCTCTTAAATGGGAGGATGTTGATATGCTCACTGGAAAAGGCCCTTCTTCAAGATTCCATATTGGACTTGCTTTATACATCTCTGGATTATGTCCTGACTGTGATAGTGCTAAAGAAGCTATGCAAAAATATGTTGGAGAAGGCGAAACTGCTTTTATTCCATTTGATAATTCACTTATCTGGCCTGTAGAAAAAGTAATTAAAAAGATAAATGATCTAGGAGGAATCTCTATATGGGCTCATCCAGATAGATCTCAAGTAACTAACTTGGAAGAAGCAATCCTTGACTTTAAAGAAGCTGGTCTAATGGGTCTTGAAAACCACAATTCCTATCTTGCTTCAAAACATAATCTGCTTTTTATAGAAGGAAATGATTTTCATGGAGAGCAATACGCACCCGGAGTCCAGCTTGGAAAAGATGTTTCTCACGAGATGGTTGACAGCCTGCTTGAAGAGTACTATGCTATACAGCATAATGAGCTCAATGAAGATCTCATATAGTTGTTGTAAGATAAGGTCCTATCAAGCAAAAAGTTTTCTGCATTATTGTAAGCATATTATATAATATTACAATTTCTGCTGCAGATGGTTTTTCCTCAATTATCTTCATGAATTCATCTACAACTTCTTTTCTCTTGTTGCCAATGTCAATTGCTTTGTTTGGATCGTATTTGTAATACATTTCATAGAATTCTCTTAGCATATCATTTGTCTTTTGATATACATCAATTATTCCTTTTCTTATCTTGATTTTTTTGTTTCTCTGGCTGTACAAGTAGTTGCAAAGATATTTGTATTGGTCTGCTATATTCTCAAGATCTTCTATAATGTAATAAAGAGGTCCTGTTTTCTTTGCTTCTTTATATGATCCTTTGTTGATCGCTCTTCTAAGTGTTGTAGTAAATCTGTTGTTTCCTTCTTCTAAGAAAGCTATGCTTTTCAACTGTTCGAAGTTGCCCTTCTTAACATTAATCAGGCTTTCATCTGCCATTGATATTAAAAGCAAGAACATTCTTCTCATAACAGGATCAAATTCTGTCAATTCTCCTGCAACATTTTTAATAACACAATAATTTCCACCATGATCTGTTATCTCATATCCAACAGCTTCTTTTCCAATTGCCTGCTGAATCTCCTCTAACATCTCTGGTTTATCAAATTTAACTCTGATCTCATCAATACCTTTCTTGTATAAAGCAACCATATACCTTAGGGTCATTTTCCCTAATTTGCTAACATCTAGATCATCTTTTTCCAAAGATCTCTGATAATCTGCCTTTGGTGTGAGTATCAAAGTGCCTTCTCCTTCCTCTAATCCCATTAAATCTCCTTTTTTAAGGTTGTTTTTGACAATCCAGCTCTTTGGAATGCTCATTACAAAGGAAGTCTTCCCAAAGCTTATTAATTTTCTAAATTCCATTTATATCACCTTGATTTACATAAAAATGTATATTTTGCCCCCAGATACTATTTTTTAACATATATCTTTGGTGAGATATATATGTTATATGGAAAAGGTATATATATTTAAACCTTACTATTAATTATTATATAGTTATTTAACCATGGAGGTGGGGGGAATGAAAGAAGAAGAATATTTTGAAGAAGACGAGAACATCTATTCAGAAGATATTCGAGAACACCTATTAGAAGATGGGGAGATAAGCCCTGAAGAACAAGCATTTATGCAGGGATATGAGGAGGCGGCTTAAACTTGAAAAATATATCAGATGAAGACTTTATTAGGATATTGAATAAGAAAAAACTGAGTCATTTTGAACTAGACTTAGTGATGAATAACTAAGAAAATGTCATTAAAAGGACTGTTAGGACTAGATAATTGTGGAATCTCTGAGTTTGAAATAATGCAAAAAGTAAGAGATGCACAAAGGAATAATCTCGGTGAAATTGACTTTGAAAAACCAGATGGAACCGTTGTAAAGATATTTTTGCCAACAGGTTAAGATTTCCGAATTCTTATAGTACACGGGCTGTACTGCCCGAATTCAACCAAAAGGTTTATAAAGGGAGTTGCTTTATTTTTACTAGTGGAAGAGCTAAAATTCTACTGAAATTAATCATATATTAGATACAAATGGCTGAAGATAAATCATACGGAGCAGAGAAAATTAAGGTTATGGAAGGCCTTAGCGCTGTTCGTAAACGTCCTGGCATGTATATAGGAGATACTTCAATTAGAGGTCTCCATCATCTGGTTTTTGAAGCTGTTGACAATGGTGTTGACGAAGCTCTTGCAGGACACTGTACAAAGATCAAGGTTATAATTAGAAAAGATGGTTCTATTTCTGTTATTGATAATGGAAGAGGTATTCCAGTTGAAATTCATCAAAAGTTGGGGATTCCAGCTGTCCAGGTTGTTATGACTAAACTGCATGCAGGTGGAAAATTTGACTCAAAAGCTTACAAAGTTTCTGGCGGCCTTCATGGAGTTGGAATCTCAGTAGTTAATGCTTTAAGCAAGAAACTTCTTGTTAGGATCAGAAGAAATGGTAAGATATACCAGCAAGAATATTCAAGAGGCAAACCTACATCAGAACTAAAAGAAGTAGGAAAAGCTGATCATACTGGAACTGTTGTTAGGTTTATTCCAGATGATGAGATATTTGAAACAACTGAATTTCATTTTGATATATTAGCTAACAGGCTTAGAGAATTAGCTTTCTTAAATAAAGGATTAGAGATTACAATAAAAGATGAAAGAGATGACAAAGAACATGTTTTCAAATATGAAGGTGGAATGGTCTCTTTTGTTGAATTTTTGAATAAAAACAAAAATGCATTACACAAGCCAATTTATTTTTCTAAAGAAAGTGAAGGAATAGCAATAGAAGTTGCAATGCAATATAATGAAGGATATACTGAAAATGTATTTAGTTTTGCTAATAATATCAACACTCATGAAGGTGGAACTCACTTAAATGGATTTAAAGCTGCACTAACAAGGGTGTTTAATGCTTATGCTAAAAAAGTAAAAGTTGATGTTAAGCTTGGTGGAGATGATACAAGAGAAGGAATGTCAGCTGTTGTCTCTGTTAAAGTTTCAGAACCTCAATTTGAAGGGCAGACAAAAACAAAACTAGGAAATTCTGAAGTAAAAGGATTAGTTGAATCAATGGTAGGAGATAAGTTAAGAACATTTTTAGAGGAGAATCCTGCTATTGGAAAAAGTATTATTATGAAATTAGCAAATGCAGCTAAAGCAAGAGAAGCTGCTAGGAAGGCGCGAGACCTGACTAGAAGAAAAGGAGCTTTGAGTACTGGTAGTTTACCTGGAAAATTAGCTGATTGTCAGGAAAGATCTGCTGAGAAATGTGAAATTTTTATTGTTGAAGGAGATTCTGCCGGCGGATCTGCAAAGCAAGGAAGAGATCGTAGAATTCAAGCTATACTTCCATTAAGAGGTAAAATATTAAATGTTGAGAAGGCTCGTTTAGATAAAATATTTGCAAACACTGAAATTCTAGCTATGATCACTGCATTAGGAGCAGGAATTGGAGAAGAATTTAATATTGAAAAATTAAGATATCATAAGATTGTGATAATGACTGATGCAGATGTTGATGGAAATCACATTGCATGTTTGTTGCTTACATTCTTTTACAGGTATATGCAGCCATTAGTTGCAGCAGGTCATATATATATTGCACAACCACCACTATATAGGATAAAGGTCGGAAAGAAAGCAACATATGTTTATAATGATAAAGAGAAAAAGAATATAGTTAAGGGCCAAGATAAAGTAAGTATACAAAGGTATAAAGGTCTTGGAGAGATGAATCCAAAACAGCTCTGGGAGACAACAATGGATCCTTCTAAAAGAACATTAAAACAAGTAACAATCGAAGATGGTGTTGAAGCAGATGAAGTATTTACTGTGTTAATGGGAGACCAAGTAGAACCCCGTAGAAAATTCATCCAAGATCACGCAAAAGAAGTTGAAGAGTTAGATGTATAATTATTAGAAACCTTTATAAATAGTCCTCAAATTCTGAATAACAATGGCAAAAGCAAAAAGAAGAACAACAAAAAGTGCTGTTAAGAAAACATGGATACCTATTATAGCACCTGCTTTATTCAATAAGCAAACTTTAGGAGAAACTCCTGTTGTAGAATCAAGCAAATCAATAGGAAAAACAGTCCCTGTTACATTAAGCAACTTAACTAGAGATATGAGACAGCAAAATATCAGTGTTATCTTCGAAATAACTAATCTAAGCAGTAACAAATTCTTTTCAGAACTTATTGGCTTTGAAATGGCTGCTGCTTCAGTAAAAAGAATGGTTAGAAGAGGAAAAAGAAAAGTTGATTATTCTTTTGAAGTAAAAACAGCAGATGATTACAAATTAAGATTAAAAGTTATCATGATCACAATCGGACTTACAAATCTTTCTTCATTAACAAGACTAAAAAAAGCATGCAAAGAAGAAATCGACAAATACTTTGCAAAAAACAGTTATGATAGGTTTGCTGCAGAATTAGTTGGACATAGAGTACAAGGAACTATGAAAAAAATATTAAACAAAACTTATCCATTAAGATTGTTTGAAGTAAGATATATGAAAGTTCTGAAAAAACCTTCTGCTGAAAAAAAGAAAGTTGTTAAGGAAGAAGCTAAGCCAGAAGAAAAACCAGCTGAAGTTAAACCTGCAGTAAAAGAAGCTCCTAAAAAAGAATAATTCTAATCAAGAATAGTTTCAATAGCTTGTTCTAAACTATCTGTTTGTAATTCAATATCAGCTGTTATTTTTTGAGGATCTAAAACTACCTCTTTTCCATCATATTCCCT
>JAZGHU010000028.1:0-3541 GCA_036481345.1 Candidatus Woesearchaeota archaeon | reverse complement strand
ATGAACTAGCCATCTTGAACTTAGGAATAAAGCTGCTAATGCTAGGAGAAAGATTAACATATTTTTCCATACAAATTTAATTTGAACATCTTTTCTCATATGTCCTGTTTCTTTTTCTCTTATCCACAGCCGAGTAGCATATATAAAATAAACTACAGCTAATATGATTCCATCATATCTTGATAAAGAACCATCTGCACCTAAAACAAAAGGAAGCATTATCATGAAGAATAAAGCAACCTCCATTTTTGCTAATACTTTGTTCATTAATTTTATCTTTCTTCCGATTAATGCAAATATTCCTAAAACTAAAGTGATTCCAGTAAGATTAGAGCCCAGGATAGTTCCAAAGATAATTCCTGTGTCTCCTTCTATGATTCCTGATATAGAAGAAACAAGTTCAGGAACAGAAGCTGTTATTGAAACTACTAATAATCCAATAAGATAATCAGACAGCCCCATTCTTTTTGCATATTTATCAATTCCATAGACAAGCATATCCGCAGCCTTAACCATTATTGCAAAGCTTGCCAATCCTACAAGTAAATGGAATACAATAGGGTGTGTTGCAAAATAAGCTCCTATGTTGATCATTCAACCACCTTTTTTCTTTTAACTATTTTTTTAACTGCTTTATATATCTCATCAAATACAAATACAGATGATGATACAAGGAAAATCCAAAGCCAATCTAATGCTTTTAATGGAACTGTGTGGAAAAATTGATTTGCAGGAGTATGTATGACCAATACTTGTAATAATATTGAAATGCCTATTGCCCATACTAATTTCTTATTTGAAAAAAATCCTATCTTGAATAATGAATGATCATCAGATCTTCTGTTCAACACATTAAACATCTGGAACATCATTAATGTTGAAAATGCAATTGTCTGAGCATACACTAAATTAGTTTCAGGCTTATATGCTTTGAATAATGCTAATGTTCCTACCATCATTACTATACCTATCAAAAGCATCCTTATCGACTTTGCTTTTGTTATTATGTTTTCTTTAGGATCACGAGGTTTTCTTTTCATCAATCCAATCTCATTAGGCTCTACTCCTAAAGCCAAAGCAGGCAAACCATCAGTAACTAGATTAATCCATAATATCTGTATTGCTAATAAAGGAATCAAAGCAACATTGCCAGCTATACTAAATATTATCAATGCTATTAATATAGTCAAAATCTCCCCTAAATTAGAAGACAACAGATACTCTACAAATTTCCTTATATTATTATATATGCTTCTCCCTTCTTCTACAGCATTTACAATAGAAGCAAAGTTATCATCAGTTAGAATCATGTCAGAAGCTTCCTTGGCAACATCAGTTCCAGTAATACCCATTGATATTCCTATATCTGCTTCTTTTAATGCAGGAGCGTCATTTACACCATCTCCAGTCATAGCCACAATATGGCCTCTTTTTTTCAGAGCATCCAATACTTGTACTTTATGTTTTGGATCAACACGAGCATAAACAGCAATATTTTCTACATGTTCTTCTAAATCTTTTATTCTTTCCATCTCTTTGCCGTCAATAGCTCTTCCTTCTAATCCTAATTCACGAGCTATAGCCTGAGCTGTAAGCTTAAAATCTCCTGTTATCATCACTATTTTAATTCCAGCTGCTTTTGCTTTTGCTATTGCTTCTTTTGCCTCTTTTCTTGGAGGGTCAATCATTGCCTGTAGCCCAATAAATATCATATCTTTTTCTTCTAAGCTATCTGATTCATTATAAGCAAATCCAAGAACCCTCAATGCTTGTTTAGCAAAAGTTTCATTCATCTTTAGGATCTTATTTTTCTCTGTTCTTGTTAATCTCTCAACATTCCCATCTTTGTAGATTCTATCACAAAGATCCAAGAGCAGATCAGGAGCCCCTTTTGTAAACATAGTTGTCTTGCCATTAAGCTTATGCTGAGTAGACATTCTTTTTCTTTCAGAATCAAACTGTAGCTCTCCTAATCTTGGGAAATCATGATTAAGCTCTTTCCTCTTTATTCCTGCTTTTGCAGCTGATACAATTAAAGCACCCTCTGTTGGATCACCTATTACATTTCCTTCTGAAATTTTTGAGTCATTACACAATGCTCCAGCTTTTAATAACAATTCAATCTCTTTTGTCTTGATCTTCTCTTTATGATGATAGAAATTTCCAACAGTATCATATCCCCTTCCTGAAACAGAAATTATTTTGTTATTTGCATATATTTTTCTAACAGTCATCTGATTTAATGTTAAAGTTCCTGTTTTATCTGTACAGATTGCTGTTGTTGATCCAAGAGTTTCAACAGAAGGAAGTTTTCTTATCAATGCATTTTTCTTGACCATCCTTCTTGTTCCTAATGAGAGCGACATTGTAACTACAGCAGGCAACCCTTCTGGAATTGCAGCTACTGCTAAAGAAACAGAAATAAGAAATATCTCTGTCATCTTAAATCCAATAAGCAATCCAACAAGGAACACAATAATGCTGACAACAATAGTCGCAGCTCCCAAATATTCTCCAAGAACTTTAAGCTTTTTTTGCAGAGGTGTTAATTCAGTTTTAGCTGTCTGGATCATCCTTGCTATTTTTCCAATCTCTGTATTCATTCCTGTTGATGCAACCATAGCTTTTCCTCTACCTTTTGTTATGATTGTTCCAGAAAAGATCATATTAACTTGGTCAGCTATTTGTGTTGACTCTCTTAAAGTAAGTTCTCCTTTCTTTACTGGAAGAGATTCTCCTGTAAGCGCTGCTTCTTGAGTCTGAAGATTTATTGATCTTATAATCCTAGAATCTGCAGGTATCTTCTCTCCTGTCTCCAGTATAATTATATCTCCTGGAACCAATTCTTTTGCATCAATTTCTCTTTCCTTGCCATCTCTTCTTACCACTGCTTTTAATGAAGCCATCTTTTTCAATGCTTCAATTGATTTTTCTGCTTTATATTCCTGGATAAATCCCATTGCTGCATTTAATATCAAAATAGCAAAGATGACAATTGGATCAATCATGTGCTTTAAGATGCCGTTTCCCTCAATCATATATTCTTTATAACCAATAAAAATAGAAACACCCATTGCTAATATTAGTATAAGTACAATAAAGCTTTTGAACTGGCTAAAGAAGATCTTAATTGGAGAAATCATTTTCTCTTCTTTGATTTCATTAGGTCCGTATTTTTTTAGCCTTAAGTCTGCTTCTTGCTGAGATAGTCCTGTTTCTGAACTATGCAGTTCATGTAATGCTTGTTGTGCAGATATTGCATGATATTTCATTTCATCACCTTAAAAATCAAAAAAACCAGTGAGAGTCGAGGTATCGCGTAGAGTCAAACTCACTTGCGTGAGTCTGGTTACCAACACCTCGCCCACTCCCTCACTGGACCAAAAGACCGAAGTCTTCCGCCAAAAATATTAGTTTTTAATCAGCTGTTTAAGTACCTCTTTTTGTTTTTGTGAAATCTTGATTAGTTTCTTTTTTGCAAAACCTTTTGACATAATTGTAATAAAAGCATAATTATCAGCTAAAGAAAATAACATCCTTG
>JAZGHU010000027.1:0-20343 GCA_036481345.1 Candidatus Woesearchaeota archaeon | reverse complement strand
AATGTGTTTTTGAAATTTTCTAATTTTATCTTTAGAGCAGCTGCATTTTCTTTTATATTATGGAATCTTGCATCTAGTTTTTCTAGCGGAGCTAATTCAGGAACAAAAGCATCTATTGCATTTTTTATATGTTCTACTCCTTCTTTGGTTGTGAAGTCTACAGGAGCAATTGCGCCTTTTATCTGTTTTAATCCTTCTATCAATTCAAGATAGATGCTTTTCATAATCACAACTTCATCTGCTAATCCTTTTTTTAGTAAAGAATCAATTTGCATCAATCTTTTGACATTTGTGCCAGTATCCATTTTAGAATTTTTTTAATTTATATGTATATAAATGTTTCTTTTAGAAAATTTTAAATAGTTTTTACTACAATCTAAGATTATGGTTGTTAATGAGACAATAAATGCAACAGCAGTTGTTAATGCAACAATAACTGAACTGACTTTTGACAGATTTATGGAGTTAGTTACTGCTCCTTATCATTTTTCTGCATTATTATGGATTACAATTCCTTTAATTGTAGCATTGATATTGATGGATATTTATTTTGGAAGGTATAAGAAAGAGGAACTTGGCTGGAATACTGCTGTTGGAAATACATTGGCATTAGTGTTTGTTGCAATGGACTTATTCAGACAAGTTTGGAGCAGATTAGCAGAACCTTCTTTTTGGAATTTGATTGCTGGGCATTTTAGAGAAACAATGGTTATAGTTGTTTTAGCTCTTGGAAGTTTATGGCTGTTTATTGCTGATTTTTTACATATACTGCCTAAAAAACTGGCTTTTTTTATCTCTAGTTCAGTTCCAACAAGTGTTTTTGCATATACTGCAATTGTGCTTATCTATACTGATATACCTCTTGACAAGTATACTTTATTAGCATCAGTTGTTTTGTTTTTTGTATTGCTTATTGCTTTGAAAATAATCCAGTTCTTAATTCCAACTTATTATTCTAAAGAAGAAGTTAAGAAAATGTTAAAGAAATCAAGATAGTTCTATTCCTGAGAAGTCTTTTTTTGTTTCTTCAGAAGATTGTGATTTTACAATATCATCAAAAAAAGGAATTGCTATTGGTGTTGCAAATTTTGTAAAGTTAGACGAGATTATTGCTTCTCCTTTATCTAAGGAAGCAATGTTTCTATCATCTTCTGATAGATCCTGAGAAGCTGATTCTATTATTGCAACTCTTTCTGGCTTCATTTCAATACCTAATATAATCTTAGTATTCATATTAGCAAGGATCTGTCTTGGGATTAATGATGGCAATTGAGTGATTGCTGTTAATCCAACTTGGAATTTTCTTCCTTCTCTAGCAATTGTTGCAAATATATTAGAGCCTTTTTCCAGAACTTCTTTTCCTAAAACACGGGGTGCTTCTTCTAAAACAAGGGAGATAACTGGCTTGTCTTTTAAAGAACCATTTATCTTATAGGATTTGTAATGGCTGAAGATCTCATTTGCAATCAAACTTCCAATCAATAATTCAATAGAAGATGGAAAGTTAGAAGTATCAATGACAACTGTTTTTGAATTTTCTAATTCTGAGCAGATATCTGTAATGGTTGTTTCTCCTGCTGATAAATCAAAGATTCCATTGCATTTGAATTGATGCTGTAAGAAGTCTAAATCTAAAAGATAAATTAATCTTCTTTTTACTACAGCAAGAGTATCATCTCTGAAAACAACTTCGAGTTTTCTTTCTAAGATGATTGCTTCTATCCATTTATTTCCAAATTGTTTATAGTACATGTTCATCAATTGTTTTTGAGGGTCTGAGAAATCAGCTACTCCATTAAAATGAGATGGTTTTATTATTTTCAGATTTATTTTTAAGCTTTTGCAGCCAGGCGGTGGATTATTAGAAGTATAATAACTAAGATTTCCAGAAGAGTGATCTTTTAAGCCAAGCTCATTTCTTCCATAGTATTCATCATGCGGATCTAGAACAAGAATTCCACAATAATCTTTGTCCATAACATTCCAAAGCATGTTTTTAAGCAAAACAGATTTTCCTCTTCCTGTAGTTCCTGGAATCAATATATGATGGGAAAATACTTTCTTACCATCAAGATTAATAGGAACTTGCATATTTTTAGAACCAGATCTTAAATTTCCAATTGATAATGGATTTGTTGGATTATCTAAGAATTTTAGATCTTCTTCAGTCAGTTCTCTTACAGATGAAAAGAATGGCGGAAGTATTTTACAGAGTTTTAGGTTGTCTTTGCTTATTGTGACTAATGGTTTTAGATAAGCTAAAGTGTAATTTCTTAAATTAGGATCCATAAATTCTAGATCATTATCTTCTTCAAGCTTTAATCCAGAGATTAATTCAAGATTTTTATCTGATATTTGAGATCCATAGAGTAAACTAAATACTTGCAATAGTATTTTACTATCTTCAGAGTCAACAACTAATAGTTCTCCAAGTTCTAAATTTTTATCAGATTTCTGCCTGATAAGTATCTTTCCAAATTCTCCTGAAATAACCTGTCCCTTTACTGTCATAAGAAAAGAAAAAGAATATTTGATATAAATGTTTTATTGATTTAATTTAGAAAAATTGAATTATCGCTTCCTTACTTCTAGAACTTTTATGCCATCATCTGCTTGAACATAGGTAACTTGATCATTTACACTTGCTTGATTGAACAATTCTTCATCAATTGTTGCTTTGAGTGTTTCAAATGTAGAAATATCCATTATTTCTAGCCCTTTGTTTGTTTTAGAAATAATTGTAGCACACTTTCTTACTAAATCATCAAAATTTTCGTTTTTTAATTCGCTTAAATCCACCACAAATTACACCCAAAAATTTGTTTTTTAAAGAAAAAAAGAAAAAAAAAGCCTTAAGCTTTTCCTAAAATTCTAAATACTTTTGTGCCGCACTTTCCACATGTTCCTTTTGCAGCTTTCATACCGTTCTTCATAACTACTTCTTCGGCATTTTGAATTTTTACTTGTTTTTTGCATTTCATGCATCTTCCTTCATAATCTGGCATGTATAACACCTCGCTAGTTATTATCAATTATTGATAATTATAGCTATGTAATACTACTCTATATATAAACTATTTGGTTTTTTATATAGGAAATGGTCAAATTTTTACAAAAACTAAAGTAAATGTCACTTATTCATTTACAGAGTTTTGGTTAAAAATAACCAAAACTTTTTATTTAGCCCCCATTTCAAAGTAGTTATATGGGGCTTTTTTCAAGAATAAAAGAAGAAGATAAGGTAGCTTTGAAGTCTTTAGAAGGAATAATTGAGATAAAAAGAATAAAATTAGTAAAAAAGCTACTTAAGGAAAAGAAGATTTCTTTGGAAATTGAGCATTTAGATACTTCTATGGCAGGATCTGTTGAATTTCCTCAAATAATAGCTAAAACAGATGAAGTTGATACTAGTGAAGTTAATGAAGATATAAAAAAAGCTTTTGAGGAAAAGTTGTTTAGAAGGTTTTCAGAAGAAGCGTTTGATAAAATAAGCAAATTGATTGCTCCAAATATAACTGGGATGAATGTTATTAAGAAAGCAGCAGCAATACAACTATTTGCTGTACAGCCAGTTCATTTATTGTTATTAGGAGACCCAGGAACAGGAAAAACAGATATTCTAAGAAGTACATTTAATTTAAGCCCTATTTCTTCATTTGGATTAGGAAGTGGAACTTCAGGAGCAGGATTAGTAGTTACAGTAAGAGGAAGAGAGGTTATGAAGGGATTATTACCATTAGCTGACCAAGGAATCTGCTGTATAGATGAATTAAACCTGATGAAAGAGGAATCAAGAGCAGGATTGTATAATGCCATGGAAAAAGGGTTTATTACATATGATAAAGCTGGATTGCATTACAGATTTGATGCAAGAGCAAAGATATTAGCAACAGCAAACCCAAAAGGGGATAAGTTTACTGGAAAGAACATGATTGAATTAAAAAAACAGATACCATTTGATTCTGCATTATTAACAAGGTTTCATTTAACTTTCTTTATTAAAAGACCTGATTTAAAGAAGTTTAAGAAAATAACAGAACATATTGTTGCAGGGGAGAAAGGGGAATTAAACAAAGATGATATCCAATTTGTCAAAGACTATATTGAATATGTCAAAACTGTGAAGAATGTAGATTTTCCAAAGCCTATACAAGGCAAAGTAGTTGAGTTTATAGCTGAATTAAAGGAAAAGGAGAGTAATTATCTTGTTGAAATATCTCCAAGAATGACAATTGGTTTTATGAGGTTATGCAAAGGATTGGCAAGAATGGAAAGAAGAGCTGCTGTTGAAGAGAAAGATATAGAAAGAGTAAAAGAGATTGTTAGAGAAAGCTTGAAAATAGATCAAACAAAATAAAAAAATTTATAAACAACAATCTTAAAATAGTTATTTGTGAGGATTATATGAGGAAACTATTTCAAAATTTTATAAATAAATTCTTTAAGAATTTTTTTAAAGGCAAAGGCCAGGTCAAATTAGGCTTATATGGGCCACCTAATGCAGGAAAATCTACATTAGCTAATAAGATCTGCCAAGACTGGTTAGGAGAAGATATGAGTACTGTTTCTAATGTTGCTCACGAAACAAGGGAAATTATAATAAAGGAGCAAGTTAATATAAAGTCTAAAGACGGAAAAAAAGAGCTTGCTTTTAATTTAGTAGATACTCCTGGAATTGCAACAAAGATTGATTATGAAGATTTTATGAAAGCAGGGATGAAAGCAAGCCAGGCTAAGAAGAGAGCAAAGGAAGCAACTAAGGGTGTTGTAGACTCTATTAAGTGGCTGGATGATATGGATGCAGTTACTATTGTGTTGGATGCAACAAAAGATCCTTATAGTCAAGTTAATATAACAATTATTGGAAATTTAGCTGCAAGAGACATTCCTGTCTTGCTTGTAGCTAATAAAGTTGATTTGAAAAAAGCAGATGTAAAAAGAATCCAAGATGCATTCCCTCAATATGGTGTTGTGGGAGTCTCTGCTAAATATGGAAAAAATATCCAGGATTTTTACGATGCTCTGTTTAAAGTGGTGAAATAAAAGATGGTGACTTTAACTTTTATGCCTTATAGTGAAATTGAAGGATTGAGCTCTGTTGGAAGAATAAGGAAATTGTTGAATATTGCTAAAGAGAATAAGATAGTTTTGTTGCAGGGCAGATTAAAAAAAGAGGAAGAAACAGAACTAATAAAAGCAACAATGGAAGAAATCAGTAAGGATTTCAAAGGAATAGAATTAGCTGTTATTGATCCTAGTGTAGCAGATGTTAGTGGTGTTAGGAAGATGAGGAATGCTATTTTTGGAATGCTATTAGGAGATAGACAAGGAATGACTATCATTGGGCCTGCTTCTGTTGTAAAAGAAATCAAAAAAGATCCAACAAAGATAGAGCTGTTGACTAAAGATACAAAAACAAGAAAAAGGAAAAAGAGGTAACGGAAAATGCAAGATTTCCCTGACCATATTTTTTCTATGAAAAAAGAGGTAGGATAAATGCCACACCAATGTGTAAGATGCAGTACCATGTATGATGATGGCGCAGAAGAGATTCTACAGGGCTGTAATTGTGGTGGTAAGCTATTTTTCTATATCAAAAAGGATAAATTAAAAGAAGTTCAAGAGAAGACTGCTCAACTTTCTAAGAAAGATAAAGAAGAGATTGAGAAGGATATATTTGATCTTGTTGGAAGTGAAGTTGATAAAAGTGATCCTGTTATTCTTGATATTGAAGCAATAAGAGTTTTATCTCCTGGAAAATATGAACTTGATCTTGTTCATCTGTTTAAGAACGAGCCACTTATTTTCAAGTTAGATGAAGGAAAATATATGATTGATATTATCCAATCATTTAAGCAATTGGCTGGGAAAGGAAAGAAAAAATAATTCAGCTATCTAAAACTATTTTTGCAATATTTCTTGAGTTGTTTAATAGATTTTTGAGACGGTATTTGTTGTCTCCTTTGAATTTGTCTAGTTTTTTAAGAAGTTGTATTCTTTTTGCAATCTGTTTATCTGCTAGTTCTTTGTCTTCTTTCACATAGGCTTTGATGCAGTCTAAATAGTATTGTTCTGCTTCATCATAAAAACTTTCAATATCCTTGCTGAATGATTTGCTTATGTTTTTAGCAGCATCTGCAATTGATTCTAGATTCTTAGCTAACCACCATGTTGACATAGCTTTTATATTAGGAAGTTTTGAAGATGGTTCTGCTAAGTTTGATCTTATTAAACGAGACATCAAGAAGAAAAGCTTGTCTACTTCATAATCTCTGAATTCTAATGCTTGAGACTCATCTTTTCCTTTTTTAGCGTCGGAGATTATAGAACGAGTTAGCATGTCCATTCTTCTTATTGTGTTAGACATAGAGAATTCTTCTAGATTAAGAAAGTCTTTTGCAACTAATTTTGTTGCAGTCTGCTCGATTATTTCTAATGCAAGGAAATTATCTAAGATTTTTCTTATTTCTTCTAGCTTTTTATTTAAAGAATCTCCGTGAAATGTAAAGATAGTATAGTTATTGATATATGCAGAGATTGTCTGCCTTCTTATTGTGTTTATCTCTTTGTTATCTAAAGTAATAGAGATTTCTTTTTTCTCTTGTTTTGGAGCCTTTGTATCAGAAGAAACAATTAATTCATTATCTTTCTCTGTTATATATAGCAGATCTCCTTTTTTTAGTTTGTTTTTAGTCAGCCAATCTTTAGGAAGAGCTATTGTATGAGACGCTGCTCCTGATTTTACAAGTTTCCTGATTTCCATAAGTATCACCCAAGTATATACACGCCGTGTTTTACATATTGTATGTACGTTAAGTATATATAAAGCTTTGGGTATTATAGTATTAACACAAAAGAGGTGTATAATAAAGAAAAAAAGTCATATACAACTGCGGACAAGACCTATCAAAAGTCGTGCGCTAGATGGGCAAAAGGAAGTTATAGTAATGTGAAGGTCAAGGTGAGCGCTACTACCTATATACTAAACCTGCCGGATTATTTTCCAACTTCGACATATAAATTGCAGTTATACCCACCAAATATACATAATAAAAAAAGAGGCGGTTCAAACATCCGAGAAAGCAATGTAATGCAAGAAAACACATCATTGATCATAATCTAAGGTTTATTCCTTGGGTCCAGGGCTAAAAATTGGTTTAGATAACATTCAATAAGCGATTACAAAAACCTTTTTTTGTCCTTTTTCATACTAAAATAAACCCATGGCGCGAGTTTTCCCCACTCCCTCACAACCCTATAATACTCACCCTAATTCTAAAGCGCCTTAGTGGTTTATTAATATAGAATAGTATATAAAAACATTTAAAGAGGGATTAGTTAGCTTAAGCTATGTATTTTGATAAGCTTGATCTTAATTTGTGGAAATATGTTCAAGACAGATTTGCAAAAGAGATGGGGCTGGCTGTTTATACTATAGATAGAGAAGGAGAAGAAATTACAGTCAGTGGAGAGAGATCTTTTTTAATGCAGCTGATAAAATCCAAAAGAAAAGATATTCTAAAAGAGAGAAATTACAGACAATTAAATGAAATTGAAGATGATGAAGTTGCTCTGTTTAAGATGTTTGGAGCAGTAAATATAATTTCTCCTGTTATCCTGCACGACAAAAAAATAGGGGCTGTTGTCTGCGGACCAATCGGAAAAGAGGATTATGATTATAGAGAGTTGGCAGCAAGAGTAGGGATAGAAGAACAAGAATTAGAAGATGCAACTTCAGAAATAAAAGAACTAAATCCAGACCAGATTGATCTGTACAGAAAGATGATATCAATCTTATCAGGAATCCTTCCTAAACTAAGTCATCAGAAACAGACAAGTGATACAGAAATAAATGAGTTAAAAGCATTGCAATCTATAATCAAGATGGTTAATTCTAGTTTAGATTTAGATGAAGTTCTGCATAAAATAATGGAATTTTTAGTTACAAGTTTGAAAGCAACTGATTGTTGTGTTTTTGTTGAGACTGAAGAAGGAGAGAAAAAGTATTGCTATAAAAAAGAAGTTGAGAATTTGATTAAAGTGGAGAAAGCTGTTTCAAAAAAAGCAATTGAAGATGAACAGATAATCACTGTCAGAGATATAAGCACAAGATTTGGACTTGAAATTGTTGATGATTATAATTCTATGTTGAGCATCCCTCTTAAACACAGGGATAAAATTATTGGATCTATAAATCTTTATGGAAGTAGTTTAGGAGGTATAAGCGATGAAGGATTGAATTTCTTGACTGTTATGACTGATCAGGTTGCTATTGCAGTTGCAAATGCTCAAAGATATGGAGAAGTTAAAGAATTAGCTGTTATTGATAAATTAACTGGGGCAAACAACAGGAGATATTTCATAGAAATATTAGAGAAAAAATTAGAAGAAGAGATTAATGTTGACAGACCAATAGCTTTGATTTTATTAGATGTTGATAATTTTGGAAATTATAACAATACTCATGGACATCCTAAAGGAGATGAGTTATTAAGAGATTTAACTAGAATAATTAAGACAAGAGTTAGAGATGAAGATGTTATTGGAAGATATGGTGGAGAAGAATTTATTGTTTTAATGCCTGGGTTAAAGTCAAATGATGCAATGGAAGCTGCAAAAAGAATAAAAAATGCTGTTGCTGAACATAAGTTTGAAGGCGGAGAAGCACAACCAAATGGAAAAGTGACAATAAGCTTAGGATTAGTTTCATGCATGGATAAAGTTTCTAGTTCTGATCTTATCAAAGAAGCTGACAATGCTTTGTATAAAGCAAAAGAAACAGGAAAAAATAAAGTTATCCAGAGAATTATTTTAAGGAGCAATCTAAGGACTGAAGCAAGCAGTGAAGTTTAGATTCCTTTTAAACTTTCTAGACATAGTTCTGTGACTTGATCAATTGTTCTTGAACCGTTTATTTCATCAACAACAGATGAATATGTTCCATTCTTATACATCTCAATCATTGGAACTGTTTCATTCTCATATACTTGCATCCTGTGTTGAATATCTTCTATACTTGCATCATCTGGTCTTCCTTCTAATACTGCTCTTTCCTGCAATCTTTGAATTAAAATTTCATCTTGAGCATTTAAAAAAAGTATTCTTCTGATATTTACTCTTTTATTCATTAAAGGAATTTGTGGGACTGTTCTTGGAATACCATCTAAAATCAAATCCTTCTCATCTGGTTTGTATATTCCTTGTCCAATATAATTTTCTAGAGTTTTATCAAATAATCTTATAGTTGATTCATCTGGAACATAATTTCCATGATCTATATATGAGTGTATCTCTTTTCCTAAATCAGAATCTGGATCAAGATCTCTAAACATATCACCTGTTGAAAAATGAAAAAAACTTCCTGTATCTACCAAAATTTCTGATTGAGTTCCTTTGCCAACTCCTGGCGGTCCAAAGATTAGTATAGCTCTATATCTGTTGTCCATAATACTCCCCCCTATTTCGAACTAATAATTTCAACTACGTCCCGATTCTTTAGGACATGCTCTTTTCCTATCACCATCTTTGTTCTTACATCTATTGCTCTGATAAAACCATCACCCAAATCAGTATGTAATGAATATGCAAAATCTAATGCTGTTGAACCTTGTGGAAGCAAAAAGCAGTCTGGAAGAACATTTCCATCTTTGTCTTCTAGTTTATTTACTCCTCCTGGGAATATTGTGATGTATTTTAGTAATTTGAAAACAGCATCATCTAAGACTTGCTGCACTCCTGTTGAACCAAGTTTATCTAAAATGTTTATTTTTACAAATTCCAAAGCTTGTTTTTGCTTATCTGACAATCCTGTTTCATTTATAACTTCAAAATCTTTATCTCCTGGAATGTATTTTATCAAGTCATGTTTTGCAGCTTCTTTTAATGCAAGCTCTGATTCTGCTGAGCAGGCAATCATCATATAATCAGGAAATTCATTCTGCAGTTTAGCAAAATTTTCAGCTGCACCTGGAACATCTACTTTATTTGCAGCAATAATCATTGGTTTTGTTATTTTTCTTAAAGCAGAAGCCATTTGTTTTAAGTTATCTTGAGTCCATTCTGAAGGACGTTCTTTATTCAATCCAATTTCTTTGATGACATCTTCAATTATTTCTTCTGTAACCCTTAAGAATGATAATTGCTTTGCTAAAGCTTGTTTTATCTCTTGATTTTCCTGCTGTATCTGTCTTGCAAATTTTTCCCATCCTTTTGAGACATTTCTAAAATACCACATATCTAATTCTAATTCAAGAAATTTAATATCTTCTGCTGGATTATAAGATAAAGGCTGAACAGGCTCTCCTTTTTCATTTACACTGCCAGAAACATCAATAACATGGATCAAAACATCTGCTTGATTTAAGTCATCTAGAAATTCATTCCCTCTTCCTTGTCCTTCATGTGCTCCTGGAACTAATCCAGCAACATCTAATAAATCAACTGGAACAAATCTTAATGAATCTATGCAGTATCCAAATCTAGGATTACACTGCTTTCCAAAATCTTTGTCAGCACATTCAACTTTTACATAGCCAACACCATGATTTGGCTTTATTGTTGTAAATGGATAATTAGCAATATCTGCTTCTGCCAAAGTGGCTGCTTTGAAAAAAGTTGATTTTCCGCATGATGGCTTTCCTACAATTCCGACTAACATTTTAGAATAAAGAAAAGACCAACCTTTAAATAGTTTGTTTTTTTCAAAATTATAGCATGTTAAAAGCAGATTTTCATATACACACAAGCGAAGATGCTAAAGATTCTTTTATTAAATATTCTGCTAAAGATATAATCAGAAAAGCATCTAAACTTAAGTTTGATGTTATAGCAATAACAAATCATAAGAAAGTTACATATGATAAAAAATTAGTTGATTATGCTAAGAAAAAAGGAATATTATTGATTCCAGGAATTGAATCAACTATTGAAGGAAATCATGTATTGATCCTTAATGCAACAAAAGATGCTGAAAAAGTTAACACATTTTCTAAACTTGAAGTATATAAAAAAAATAATAAAGATGCTTTGGTTATTGCACCACATCCATTTTATCCTTATAAGAGCTGTTTGCATAATGATTTCTTAAAACACATCGATCTCTTTGATGGAACGGAGTTCTGCCATTATTATACAGAATATTTTAATCCTTATAACAAGAAAGCAATTAAAGAAGCAAAGAAATTCAACAAACCATTAATTGGAACATCTGATGTTCATAGACTTTATCAGTTTAATAAGACTTATTCTTTAATTGATGCTGATAAAAACACCAACTCTGTTCTTGATGCTTTAAGAAAAAATAAAATTAAGATAAAAACTAAGCCGTTATCTTCTATTAATTGCAGCAGAGTAATCCTTTCTATGATAATGTATAAATTATTAAGAATTCTAAAGAGAAAAGTTTAAATAAATCAAATTAATATTTTTAATCATGCCTATTAAGAAGCTTAAGAACTCAATTCAAGCAGCAGCTTTTAGAGTAAAATATAAGGATATTTTCAGTTTAAAACAATTCTATGTTGCAATGCGTGAATGGCTTAATGAATATGGCTGGAGTTCTGTTGATTCTAGTGGAAAGATTGAAGGAACTGAGAATTGGGAGACTAATTATATAGAAAGAATATCTCCTGATGGTTCAAAAGAAATGTATTGGTGGTGGAGAGTACAAAAACTGCCTGTTCACAATAGTTATTATAAATATCACTTGGATCTTAATTTTCATCCAATAGGTGTAGCTGATACAGAAGTTATGAGAGACAATAAGAAATTTAAAGTGAATAAAGGAGAAGTTGAAGTTTGGGTGTTTGCTTATATTGAATTTGATTATCTTGGGAAATGGAGTAGCCATCCTATTTTGAAGTTTTTTAATCAAGTTTTTCCAAAGAGAATATTTAGGAAAGAACTTTATGAAGATCATAAATTAGAGCTTTATAGAGAAGCTTATACACTGCAAGCATATATGAAGAAATGGTTTAAATTAAAGAGCTTCTTGCCTTATGAAGAGATAACACCATTTTATCCTTCGCATGCTTTCCCTAAATGGAAAAAAGAATCGTAGATTAGAAACCTTTTTAAATGATTTTCTTATTCTTTTGAATAGTTGCCTCCGTAGCTCAGCGGCCAGAGCGGTTGCCTTGTAACTGGTTAATTCCAGGATGAAAGCAGCAGGTCAGGGGTTCAAATCCCTTCGGGGGCTTTCTATAATCAAACCAAAAAATGAAATTAAAAGAAAAATACCAAGAATTAAGCAAAAAACATAATTTGCCTTCTTTTGAAGAATTGGATAAAGAATTTGAAATATCTACAATTGAGAACGAAGAGTTTTTGTTAAGAGAGGTCAGAAGGAAGATCATTGAAAAGATAGAAGCTTATACCAAATTTCTTGAAGAGATATTGCAACCAGAGACAACATTAGCTAATATGTATGAAGCAAAGGTATTTGATGAAGATGAAAGAAATGAGATTTTCAAACTTTATCAAAGACTTATGTCTTTAGACAGGCTTTCAATGGAGCTTGCTCTTGATGAAAATGATGACAAAACAAGCAAATTTATCAAAGATTTTTTTGAAGAGTGGAATGAAATCAAAGAAAACTTATCTAAATTTGTTAAAAAGGCAAAAGAAGAATGGTTAAAAGAAACTGATATAAAAGAAAAATTGAGGTATCTTGGTTAAAATGAAAATCGTTATGTTAGGAGCACCAAACTCTGGAAAAGGGACAATCTCAGGGATGTTAAGTGAGCATTACAATATTCCCCATCTTTCTACTGGAAATGTGTTCAGAGAGCTTGCTGAAGAAGGAAATGAACTAGGATTAAAAGCTAAAAAAGAATATTTGGATAAAGGTGAATTAGTACCTGATGATGTTGTAATTGAATTAGTAAAAGAGATGCTTAAGAAAGCAGAATATGAAAAAGGATTTATAATGGATGGTTTTCCAAGAACTGTTGAGCAAGCACAAGCATTGGATAAATCAGTTACAGATTATTTAATAATCAAATTAGAAGTTAGTAATGAGACTTTGTTGGATAGAGCAAGTGGAAGAAGGATGTGTAAGAAATGCAAAACACCATTCCATATAAGAAATGTTCCTCCTAAAGTTGAAGGAAAATGCGATAAATGTGGCGGAGAACTTATTCAAAGAGATGATGATAAGCCTGAAGTTTTTAATGAAAGATTAAAAGTTTATAATGAAGAGACAAAGCCGGTTCTTGGTTATTATGGAAGCAGAGTAATTAAAGTTAGTGGAGAAGGAACGCCTGATCCTATCTTTGAAAGAGTCAAAGCAGCTATTGAAAAAAATAATCAATGACTACAGTAGCATAACTTCCTTTTGGCAAAGTAAAAGAAATAACTGTTTTTATTTTTCCTTGATTTAATTCATCATCTTCTGTTATCACTTCTATCTTTTTAGGAATAACAAATAGTTTTCTTTGAGAACCTTCAGCACTTAGTTCTTTTATTGCAGACATTATGAAATCTCTTGTTGAAATTTCTTCTTCATTTAGTATGTTTTTGATGATTTCTTTTAGATCAGGATTTTGGATAAATTCAACATCAGTTCCAAAGCCGATGATTGGAATTTCTCTGTTCTTTGCTTTATTTAATTTTATAAATTCTTTAACTGTTTTATTCCATAAAAAGCTTTGATAAGCATGGATGTATATTTTTCTAGTTCTTAATGGGATTTTTCTTAATGCTCCAATAAAATCTCCTGGAAATTCTTCTAGATGATGTTTTACTTCTTCTTGATCTATTAATTCCATTGCTGTTTGAAAATCTCTTTGGATTAAAGCTCTGCCAATTTCTATATTATTTTTAGAAAATCTTTGAGGACCAAAAAGATTTGGGATAATCTCTCCATGTTTTAATCTTCTTGTTGTTAGATCTCTGACTGTAATGACGAATTCATTTCCTTCTAAATCCCCTAAGCTAATTGGCTTGATTCCTTGCCCAACGTAGCTTAATTTTATATCTTTGAATTTTAATGCTTCAACTTTTTCTTTTGAAGCTTTAATTGAAATTATTTGTTTTGTTATTGCTTTTCTGTCTTTTAATCCTGCAAATCCTATTTTTTTAATAGGAATATTTAATGCAGTTGCTATTCTTTTTACTGCATTCATTGTTGTGTAATCTTTTTTAGTCAACCAAAAGTAAGAATATGAGCCATTTTCATCTAATTTGTACAGGGGAATCTCTTTTACAAGGAAATCTTTTGGAAGCTCTTTTATTGCATACATAATCATTGTTAAATGAAAAAGTTTTATAAAGCTTGTTGATAGAAAAGCTTATATGCGCCTGTAGCCTAGTCTGGATAAGGCGCTTCCCTCCTAAGGAAGAAATCGAGAGTTCGAATCTCTCCAGGCGCGTTTTCAAAATGAAACTAAGATGGATACCAGAAGCTTTTCGTATCTATAAGAGAAGCTTGCGTGTAAAAAGAAGGGGAGTTAAGCAGTATAAAGGTAATGCTGACCAGATTTGCAAGCAGATTGTTAAGGATTGCTGGAATGGAAACTATTTTCAAGTTAGTTCTGGGCATTTTTGCCAGTTTTATATGCGTGATTTTGGATTTTGTATAGATTCTTTATTAAAATTAGGCTATAAAAAAGAAGTAAGGAAAACATTAGAGTATGCATTGGAAATATATTCTAAACAAGGATTGAAGACAACAATTACTCCAAGAGGAAAAGCTGTTGATATATTTATGTATAGTCCTGATTCTCTTGCTTATCTGATTAGAAGCTTGAGAGTTGCTAAAGCAAAAGATTTGGTTGATGAGTATAGGCCTTTTTTAGCTAAAGAAGTAAGGAAGTTTTTTGAATTGGTTATTAATAAAGAGACAGGATTAGTAAGAGAAGACAAGCATTTTGGAAGCATGAAAGATGAGGCTAAGAGGAAAGGCAGTTGTTATGATAATATTATGGCTGCAATGTTAAGCAATGAGTTGAATAATGTTGGATTATTTAATCCTTTGAAAAAATATGATCTTAAGAAATTAATCAAGCATATGTTTTGGAATGGAGAATTTTTTATTGATGATATGCAAGGAAATAAGGAAATTGTAACTGGAGATGCTAATGTATTTCCTTTTTGGGCAGGTATATTTGATAATCCTGTAATGATAAAGAGGGCAATTAAGAAGATCCAGGGAGCAAAATTAGATATACCTTTTCCTTTGAAATATTCTAATGTACAGGAACATGAATTTATTTTTATAAATATGTTTGTTCCTGATTATGAAACACATACTTGCTGGATGCATATGGGTCCATTGTATGTGCAAGTAGTTAAACAGGTTGATAAGAAGAAAGCTGCAAAATATAAACAAAAATATAAAGAGATTATTGAGAAAAATAAAAATTTCTTAGAAGTATTTAATCCAGATGGAACCCCCTTCAAAAGCAAATTCTATTATTCTGATGAAAGCATGTTGTGGGCTGCTAATTATTTGACTTTATAAAAAAATAGAAAATAAAAAAAGCAATTAAGCTTTTTCTTCTAAAACTGCTTGAGCAGCTGCTAATCTTGCAATTGGTACTCTATATGGACTACAAGATACATAATTTAATCCAAGTTTATGGCAGAATTTAATTGATGATGGTTCTCCACCGTGCTCTCCACAGATCCCTAATTTGATATCTGGATTTATCTTCTTTCCTTTTGCAACTGCAATTTCCATCAATTGACCTATTCCTTTTTGATCTAATACTTGGAATGGATCTTTATCATAGATTCCTAATTCAACATATTGAGTTAGGAACTTGCCTGCATCGTCTCTTGAGAATCCACAACCCATTTGAGTAAGGTCATTTGTTCCAAATGAGAAAAATTCAGCTTCTTTTGCAATTTCATCTGCTGTTAAAGCACCACGAGGAACTTCAATCATTGTTCCGATGTGATATTCTTTATCCCCAAGAACTTTTTTACAAACTTTTTCAACAACTTCTTTTTGATTTATGTATTCTTTTACATGTCCAACAAGAGGAATCATTATTTCAGGGATTGCTCCTGTTTCATCTGCAGCTTGGCAAATGGCTGTTGCTTGCATTTCTGTAATTTCTGGATAATAAATTCCTAATCTACATCCCCTATGACCGAGCATTGGATTGAATTCATGTAATTCAGAGATTTTTTCTTTTAGTTTTTCAACTGTAACTCCCATATCTTTTGCCAATTCTTCAATATCTTTTTCTTCTTGCGGCAGGAATTCGTGTAATGGAGGATCTAATAGTCTAATTGTTACTGGAAGTCCTTTCATCACTTTGAATAATCCAATGAAATCTTGTTTTTGGAAAGGCAATAGTTTAGCTAATGCTTTTTTTCTTCCTTCTATATCTTCTGAAAGTATCATTTCTCTAACTGCTTTGATTCTTTCCCCTTCAAAGAACATATGCTCTGTTCTACATAAGCCGATTCCTTCTGCTCCGAATTTCAAAGCAACTTCAGCATCTTTTGGAGTGTCGGCATTAGTTCTGACTTTTAATTTTCTTGTTTCATCAGCCCATTTGATTAATGTTTCAAAGTTTTCTGATAATTCTGGATCTACAACTGGGATTTTTCCTTTGTAAAGTTCTCCTGTTGAACCATCTAAAGTTATAAAATCTCCTTCTTTAATTTCTAAATCTCCAACTTTGAATAATCCATCATCTTCATGCACTGAAATGTCTCCGCATCCTGCTACACAGCATTTTCCCATTCCTCTTGCAACAACTGCTGCATGAGAGGTCATTCCACCACGAGCTGTTAGGATTCCTTTTGCAGCATGCATCCCTTCAATATCTTCAGGAGAAGTTTCTTTTCTAACTAAAATAACTGCATGTCCTTCTTCTGTTATGGACTTTGCTTTGTCTGCTGTGAAAACAGCTTCTCCAACTGCTGCTCCTGGAGATGCTGGAAGACCTTTTGCTAATACTTCTCCTTTTTCTTTTCCAGCTGGATCTAATTGTGGATGAAGTAATTGGTCTAAAGCATTTGGATCTACTCTCATCAATGCTTCTTCTTGTGTAATCAGTTTTTCATCAACCATCTCAACTGCAATTCTTACTGCAGCTGTAGCTGTTCTTTTTCCTGTTCTTGTCTGCAGAATGAATAATTTTCCATCTTGGATTGTGAATTCCATGTCTTGCATATCTTTGTAATGTGCTTCTAAATTTTGATAGATTTCAACTAATTGTTTGTATACATCAGGCATGCATGCTTCTAATTTTGAAATTGGCAATGGGGTTCTGATTCCTGCTACAACATCTTCTCCCTGTGCATTCATCAAATATTCTCCATAGAATTTGTTTTCTCCTGTAGATGGGTCACGAGTAAAGCAAACTCCTGTTCCAGAAGAATCTCCCATGTTTCCATATACCATTGTCTGAACATTAACTGCTGTTCCTAATAATCCTTTGATGTCATTTAATCTTCTATATGAGATAGCTCTTGAATTATTCCATGAACCAAATACAGCATCAATAGATTTTTGAAGTTGTTTTCTTGGTTCTTGCGGGAATTCTTCTCCTGCTTCTTCTTTTACAATCTTTTTGTATTCTTCAACTAATTTTTTAAGATCTTCTGCTTCTAGATCAGTATCATATTCAACTCCTTTTGTTGCTTTTGCCTTTTCTAGAGCTCTTTCAAATTTAGAATGTGAGACTTCCATTACAACATCTCCAAACATCTGGATAAATCTTCTGTAAGAATCCCATGCAAATCTTTCATTTCCTGTTTTTTTGATCAATCCTTGAACAGAAATATCATTTAATCCTAAGTTAAGAACAGTATCCATCATTCCAGGCATAGAGATTGCTGCTCCTGATCTAACTGAAACTAATAATGGGTCAACTGGATCTCCTAGTTTCTTTCCCATTGCTTCTTCTAGTTTTTCTAGATTAGCATCTATCTGCTGCATAGCTTCTTTTGTATGGGACTTATTATTTTTATAGTATTCATCACAAGCTTCTGTTGAGATTGTGAATCCTGGCGGAACTGGAACACCAAGTCCTGACATTTCAGCAAGATTAGCTCCTTTTCCTCCTAAAAGTTCTTTCATCTCTTTTTTTCCTTCTGATTGGTCTGCGCCAAAGAAGTATACATATTTTTCACTCATTTTATATTCCCCCTATTTAGATTTATATAGTATTATAATAAAAAGTGATTTGAGATGGTTTAAAAATTTATCGGAATTAACTTTGTAATTCCGGACTTAAAAAATCTACAATTTTTGAAGTTGTGGTAGTTATTTAGTAGATGTCTTCCACATCTCTTCAAAGAATTTTTTGTAAGTTTGAGCATTATTTTTTGAATGAATTACAAATGCTGTTGGAGTTTCTCCCCAGACTAAAGTCATTACATTGTTTTTGAAGATGAAGATTCCTGTTGGTAATTTTAAATTAGTATATCTGATGTTTAGACGGCTTTTGCTATAGTTTTTAGTTATTGCTGGTTTTAGATTAGAATTGCTAATTAATTTTATTTCGACTCCTTTTTCTATCCTTTTTTGATGATGTTTTTGCAAGATTCTGATGATTTCTTTTTCCCCCAATTCTTCTCCTAACGTAAATACAGAATATTCTTCTCCTTTTTTTAACATATTTAATATATTGTCTAAAGCAGCTTTTACTCCTTTTATTCCTTCATATACAGAAGCTTCTTGTTTTTCTTTTGCTAATTTTCTTTTTAATTCAATTTGTGGAACTAATTTTTCAATCTCTTGTTTTTGTTGACTTATTTGTTTTTGTTTTGTGTTTAATAATTCAATCAGATGTTTTGGATCAGATGCTTGAAAATGCTTTACATTGCTTTTTATTACATAGGAAACTAGTCCTTTTTTGATTAATTTTTCAAGAATTGGATAGACTTTTGAGTTTGGAATGCCTGCTTTTCTAATAATGGGGGTGGCAGAAGATTGATCAAGTTCGAGTAGAGCAAAGTAAACTTTTATTTCATTCTTACTTAATCCTATTTGTGTTAATATCTCTGTATTCATAAGTATGTTAATGAATGTTTGTTTATAAAACTTATGATTACCACCACTAAGGGGGGTGGGTTTGTTTATATGGTGAGATTTTTTGGGAATATTAAGGTGATAAAATGAAATATCTCAATGCAATCTTAATTATACTAATTTTAATACTAACTGGATGCAGTACTGGAGAAGTTATTACTGGAAAAGCTGTTCAGGATATGGAAAAAATATCAGTAAGACTGCCAATTCCTTTTAATGATGGAGCATTTGCACCATTTTATACTGCTATAGATAAAGGATATTTTGAAGAGGAAGGATTGGATGTGACTTATAATTTTGGATCTGCTGAAGCAAATCCTATTAAGATGGTTGTAGCTGGACAGGATGAGATTGGTTTTATTGGAGGTCCAGATACTTTATTGGTTGCAAGATCAAAAGGACATCCTGTCAAAGCATTTGCGTTATATCATAGATTTTCTGATTTTCCTGTTTTGATTACAACAAAAGATTCTGGAATAACTAAAGTTGAAGAGCTAGATGGCAAGAAAGTTGGATTTTATTATGGACATATCTCTACAGATGTGTTAAGGAATCTTTTTAAAAAACAAAACATCGAAGTAGAAGAGATTGGTGTTGGAGTTTCTTTGAATCAATTCTTGGCTGGACAGATTGATGCACAATGGTGGTTTAGAATACCTGCAGAAGTTGTACTTCCTGCAAAAGATATTGATGTTAATATAATTCATCCAAAGGATTATGGAATAAGAACTCATGGATATACTTTTTTTACAACAGAAAAGATTCTTGAAGAGGATCCAGAGTTAATGGAGAAATTTATGAGGGCAATTGTAAAAGCAACTGAATATGCTGATGAACACCCAGAAGAAGCAATACAAAGTGTTTTGACGAGAGATGAAACTCTTAATTATGAAATTGAGCTTGAAAAATTAAAGAGATATAATAAAGTGACTGTTCAACCAAAAAATCTGCCAATAGGTTATATCAGTGAGAGTCTTTTAAGAAAGACTTATGAAAGATTAGAAGAAGAGAATGTTCTGGAAAACTCTTTTGATCTGGAAGATGCGTTTACTACAAAAATATTGACAGAGGTTTATTCTTAAAATGAAAAACAAAATAATATTCATAATTTTAGCAACAATCTTGCTAGCAGGCTGTAATATGGCTGGGAATGTTGTTAAAGAAAAACAAGAAATCTCTGTTAGACTACCTGTTCCTGTGATGGGTGCTCATTTTACGCAGTATTTTGCAACAGTTGATCAAGGTTATTATGATGATGAGAATCTAGATGTTACTTTTAATTTTGGAGATCCACAGAACAATCCAATAAAGATGATAGCTGCTGGTGTAGATGATATTGGTTTGATTGGAAG
>JAZGHU010000026.1:0-7474 GCA_036481345.1 Candidatus Woesearchaeota archaeon | reverse complement strand
ACCTGAAAATCCTGCTCTAGTTGGCAGAATTATAATTGGAGTTGTAGATAAAATAAAAGAATACAGAGAAGTATGTGAGAATCTAGCAGAAGAGATTGAAAAAGAGTATAAAGAGATGTGTGGTAGTAAATGAAACGTAAAATAACAAAAAACAATCACCAGTATAAAGTTTCCCTACCTATTGAATTACTTAGGAAGCTGAACTGGGATCATTCTACTGAAATAAGATTTCATGAAGTTGATTCTCCAAAAGGAAAGGGATTGTTGATAGTTAAAGATAAAAAGGAGATTCTTAAGCTAAAATGACAACACAAGAAGCTAACTTGGAACAGAGAATTGATGATGACCGGTTTGAAGTATATTATGATAGAGTTCTAGGTAGAGGAGATTTTGGTGTTGTTTATGCTGCTAGAGACTTGCTTATGGATGAGCTGGTTGCTATCAAGATACTTGATCCAATTGAAGAAGCTGAAGAAAAGATGGAGCATAGAAATCTTACTTTACTTAAGATATTGAAAAAAGAAGCTAGAAAAAGTGCAGGTTGTGCTAATAATGTTCATTATGAAGGGTTTGCTGACAAGAATGAAAATCTTTTCTTAAAGATGGACCATGTATATGAAACAGATCTTGCTAAATATATTGGAGATAAAAATTCAGATGGAAGTTCAGCTAGAAAAGAAGATAGAAAATATCTAGGACAGGGACTTACAATGCATGGAATTCTTAAGATCATGGGAAGCCTTGCAAATGGAATCAAAGAATGTCACAATAAAAAAGAAAAAGATCATGGAGATATCAAGCCAGACAATGTGCTATTAGAAGGACTTGAAGCTTACCTAGGTGATTTTGGAGCTGCTACTTATGATCATATCTCAAAGCGGTCTAAATCTCCAAGGGACAATATTGGACATAGATATATCAGAGCACCAAGTCAGTTTAATAAAAATGCTCATCCATCAAAAGATTCTGATGTTTGGAGTTTCTGTTCAATAATGTATAGGATGTTTACAGGAGAGTATATCTTTGAAAAAGAGATTGATGAAATAGTTGATCTTGAAACAATTGCTAAAAGACATCCTACTAATGTAAATAAGATTGTAAATGAAAAAATCAATGATTTTTATCATGAAATAAGGTGGTCAGAAGAATATAAAAAAGTAATAAAGGAAAAATTAAAGAAAGTTCCAAAAAAATTCAGAAAATTATTGGAAAATGGATTTGGTGCTTGTGATTATAAAAATAAACTTCAGGATGGAGATAAATTAAAAGATGCTTTTGATAAAGTTACTGAGGAATTAGCTACTGGAGAACAGATTAAAACACATATCAAGAAATGGACCAAGCCTTTAGCGGTTTCTGCTTTATTGTTGGGTGGCCTTCTTTATGCTGCTGTTTCACAAGAAGCATCAAACACAGGCATCCCAGATGTTCCTCTGCAAAACATTATACATCCAGATGAAGAATTAGAAGAAAAACCATTAGAATTCAGCAGAGAAAAAGATCTAGATCTGCCAGAATACCAAATAGGTGCTACTAGAAGAGGGGGATCTAGAGATACAAATATTAAATTAGTAACTGATAATAGATATGTTGCTTATTTGATGAAAAAATATTTTGATACTTCTCATTACATGTGCGCTGCTATTGGTGGACTTGATCTAATAAATGATACTCAAGCAGATATGTATATGGATTATACTAATTTTATGGAAAAATATAAGAATTCTCAGGGAGGAAATCAAGTTTTCAAAACAATCGCATCATGTGTTGAAGTAGGTATAATTGAATCACAAACTCCAGAAGGAAAGATAGATCTAGAAGATGCTTGCACAATTGCAAGAGTCGGAAGAAAGAAATTAGATTCAGCAAGAAGATTATCTGGAAGTTTTGATTTTAAGGATTATATTAAAGCTAAATATAAATCAGAAGAATATGTTATCCCAGAAGATGAACAGAAATTTATCAAGCAATGGATTTCTAATATTAGGTAGCTTCAAATAGTTCTGCTAATACAGGAGAAGTTGTAACTTGGATTCTTCTGAATATTGTTCTTATATAAGCATGAACTACTGCTTTTTTTCCAGTTGATTTCTCTATCAATTCTTGGCATCTGCCATATTGGAATTTTGATTTCAAAGACTGTATCTTATGAATCTTTTCTTTATCTTTCTTAAAATAAGCTTCATACAATAGAATAAAATAATCTTTTAGCTCTTTTACCATTTCTAGGATATTATCATCTGATTTTACTTTATTCTCAAACATGTATTTGTATAAATAGTGATGTTCATGCTCAATATGCACTAAGAATGATAGGATTTCCCATTCTAATAAAGGGCTTTTCTCATATTTTTGTTTTGATAACGCTCTTCTGCAGAATAAGATAAATTTGTCTTGTTGATTCTTTAATTCAGTTATCTCCTCTAGATTTTTTAATTCATTAGCTTCCAAATCACCAATCATAAGAGTTTGTGTCTCTTTTATTATCAAAAATGCTCTTCTTAGTAGTGTTTCATATTTTTCTGCTGTTGGTTCGCTGATATTTTCTAATTTAACTTGATCATATACTGTTTCTGTCAACTCAAATCCCAATAACAAATCTTTTGTTATTTGCTTTATCTTTTTAATTGATTCTTTATCAACACCTTTTATAGTGATTGTATCAAATCCTCTTCTATACAATACACTCAATAAGAACCAGATATGCTCTTTATTCTTCTCTGTTATAGTTATCGTAATGTCTTTTTTCCCTTTTGCAGGAGCCCCTATTATCAATAAGTTGTCTGTCTCATCAAGATTGATCTCATCTCCTGGTTTTAATGACTTCTTATCTATCCATTTCTTTGGAAGATAAATAGTATGCCCTCCTTTTCCTTGCGAAATAAGCTTTCTTTTCATAGTTATTGTATTATTTCAATTATTTATAAAACTTACGGTTTTAATATGAGTAATATTAATCATATCAGCTAGCTATTAATTAACACTTTGGGTTACTTGATAGTAATAAAGGGGGCGTAAAAGATGATAGAAAATGTCATTAAAACAATTACTTGGAATTGAAGGAATGGAAATCTCTGATTCAGAGATAATTGCAGCTATGAAGCAGGCAAAGAGAGAAGGCCAGAACAAAGTTGCAATAGGTAATGTAACAATCACAATTCCAGAACTAACAAACGAAGGAGTTTCAGGTGATTTTGGTGAAAAACCATCCAAAAATTAAGAAAATGATTGAAGAATTCAAAGAGTGGGCAAAAAAGAATAGGGAAAAGAAATGGTACGATGAGTTTGACGTATTAGAAAGGCTTTTCCCATAAGGTTAGATAAGGGAGATAAAAAAAATGTCAAAAATACAAATAATTGGAGATACACACGAACCAGGATCATTAGAAACAATGCTTTGGTTTTTAGGAGATGAAGTTTATTCTACAGGAGACCATATTCCAAGCGGAATGAGTGGTGCTGATAGAAAAATGGTTGATAAATTAAGAGCAGAAGGTGTGAAAGATGTTAAGCCTGAGTTAGACAGGCTGTATAAAGAAGATGAAGAATATAGAAAAGAAGTTGATTCTGATTATGCAAAAATAGTTGCAAACATGGAAACAAGAAGAGATGCTTTACTAAAAGCTCAGAAACATATTGTATCTTGTGCAGGAAACCAGGATTTTCCAGTTGGAAAGAAAGTTAAGGAAAAATATGGTGGATTGGATATATTCAAGGATTTTCTCTGTGGATATGGTATTGCTGAAGAATTCTTCGGAATAGGCTTCTATAAAAAACCAGAAATATTCAGAGAAGGAAGTACTGCTATAGTATTAGTTCCACACGATCCAAGTTATAGAAAAGATGAAAGAAGTTATGAAGAAATTAAGGAAGGGATTGAGAAAGAAGCTAGTGAAGGTTATAACTTAGAATTATTTGTGCATGATTGGAATATCAATAGAGCTTTGATATTATCTCATCAGAGTATTGACTGTACTTTAATGGGCTTGCCAGAAGGTAAAAGAGATGCTTATACAGAGCCAGGGAATAGAGCATTGATTTCTGCTTATTATGAAGAAGCTTGCAGTAGTGTTGGATCAAGAAATGTTCAATTAGTTCATGGACATCATCACACACCATACATGCAATATGAATTCAATGGAAGCAAAGTTCACAATCTAAACATTGGAGACTTGCTAGAAGTTGATTCAGAATCTGGAGAAACAGAGGTAAGGCATATTGTGCCGTATTAGGTGATGAAAAAATGACTAAATACATAGCAATTGGAGGAGATGCACATTCAGATGTCAAGTCTGTAAAGAAATCAGTAGATGCTGTTAAAAGCATAAAAGAACAAGGACATGATGTTCTTGCTATTTATAGAGGGGGAGATGATGGAGCGGATCCTAGGTTTAAAGATTATAAAGGATTAAGATTAAAACCCCTTGCAAAGATTGCAAGAGAAAGGGGATTTGTCGATAATGCAAGATACGCTGAAGTTCTTAAGATGTATGACAAAGCATTACAAGATGGAGATGAGAAATACTGGAAATATAGGAGAGATGTAGATAAATTTGCTAATCAGATAAGTAACCTATTAAATTTATCTGGTGTTCCAGTTCGAATGCTTGCAGGAAATGCAGATGAATATACTGATGCTATTAGAACTCTAGGCATAAACGAGTGTTTTAGAGTTTATGATGATGATTATGCAGAATATGCTAATTCAATATTTAATAATGAAGATGTTGAGTTTTCAAATGATATTAGAGTATATAATACAGGAGAAGATATTGCTACAATCTGTATACCTTATTCATTTGATCCAGATGTTGAGAATGATTTATACGCTGTAGCTGGAGACCAGCATGAACCCCTAAGAGGCAGACTAGAGAAATCTCTAGAATCAGCTCTTGAATTTTTAAACAGATTTAAACCTTCTTTAATAATTCAAGTTCAGCATGAACCTCCTGTTCAATCATTGGTTACTATGCTTGATCCAAGAAACAGACCATTAGAAGCAGGAGAAGTATATCAAAAAGCAACAGATGCAATTTCTGATATAAATCCTGATGATCATTTGATTTTTTATGGACATGTTGGAAATCCTGCTTTTGCAGAATCTGTTCCTCAAGAATTGAAAGATAGAAAAATCAGAACCTTTCATTGGCCTGAAGAAGGTCATGGCGGAATGTTGTATCTTGATTTAGACAATTTAGAAGTTAGAGAAGAAAAGTACTTAGTATAGGTTACTAAAATGGACAATGTAAATTGGAAGAAACTTGTAACTAGAAGTCTGAATCTTTACAAGACAGACATTTACATGGTAAATCTTGTCAGAGCTTATAAAAAGCATTTCCAATTTGATTTTGACAATGTTCTTGTCCATGGTAAAGGATATGAATGTGCTTTCTATGTTGGAGACAAAGATATGGAAGGATTAGGGGAAGTTAATAAGAAATATTTCCTAGACTGTCTTAAATCAAAAAAAGATCCTTTTATTTTCCTTGATAAATTATCAGATAATTATCTATTGACTACTAAAGATATCTTCCATAGAACATTAACTACAAGAGTCGAGGTTATAAAAGCGTACAATGATTTTATTAATGTTTTAATGGATTTTATGATAATCATATGGTTTCCTGTTATGTGTGAGGTATCTTTTTTTCCTTATGCTCAAGAAAGATTAAAGAAATATATAACAGATGAAAAAGCATGGGATGTTATAGTAGAGCCGTTTGAACCTAGTGTTATTCAGGAAGAGATGATCAGTCTTTTACAATCTGATTCTGATGAAAAACTAAAAGAACATAAAGAAAACTTCACATGGATTGGGATGCGTTTTGTTGATAACGATCCAAAAGATATTGATTATTTTAAGAAAAGACTAGAAGAGATTAAAGATCCTGAAAAAGAACTAAGAAGGATTAATGCAGATCTTGATAAGAAGAAGAAAAGATTTTCTGGATTATTGGATTATTTAGATGTTTCTGAAGAAGACAGGAAATTGTTTATTTATGTTAATAAATCAAATCAATTGAGGCAGACAAGAGATAAAACAAGGAGAACAGCATATTATTATGTGAAACATGTATTTACTAAAATACTAGAGTTGCTTAAAACAAATTATGCTGTTCTTTATGATTTGACACACAATGAAGTTCTTGACTTATTAGAAAGAGAAAAGACAATTGGAGCAAAGGACTTTATCCATATGTTTAAGCATGGTGAATTAGAGATTATCAGAGATAATGTAGAAGACAGACTAAAACAAGAAAATATTCTTTCTAAAGAAACTAAAGAAACAAACGAATTCAAAGGAACTATTGCCTGCCAAGGAAAAGTAACTGGAAAAGTTAAGGTAATTAATTTGAATTCATGGGCAGCAGATGTCTCTGCTGTTGAAAAAGGAGATATTCTTGTTGCAATTTCTACTAAGCCTGATTATATTGTTGCAATGGAAAGAGCTAATGCTTTTGTAACAGATGAAGGAGGCATAACATGTCATGCAGCAATTGTTGCAAGAGAGATGAACAAGCCTTGCTTAGTTGGAACTAATGTTGCAACTCAAGTTCTAAAAGACGGAGATATTGTAGAAGTTGACGCTGATAATGGAATTATTAAGAGGATAGGATGAAAGAATTACTAAATATTGATTGGGAAAAGAAAGTAAGAAGAAACACCAATTATTTAGCTGCTAGTCTTATCCACAAAGGAGGCCATAGTTATTTCTATCCTACTATTGGAATTAAACAGAATTTGACATATGCAATGAGCTTGAATAAAGACCTTTATTGGAGCAAAGCTGAGATGGATGCTATGTATTCTGAGATTAAAGAAGGATTTGAGAAAGATGAGAAATATCTTCATAAGATAATTAAAAAAAGCTATAGGCTTTGTTCGGATTTTGAGGATTTTGAAAAAGATATTGAAAATCAAAATTTTAGCAAACACTCTAATAAAGAATTATTAGACGTATTTAAGAGGGCTTGTGAATTAATCAAACAAATGGGTCCTGTTATTCTGCAGATTGTTGCAGTAGATCCTTTTCTAAATAAAGAACTAGATAAAAGATTAAAGATCTTGTTGGAGAAAAAAGGATTAACAGAAAAATTTGAGGAATATTCTCAATTGATTAAGACTCCAACTAAAGATAACTTTAATGTGTTTGAAACAAAGGCTATTTTGAGGATTGCAATCAAGATACAGAATGATTATATGAAAGCAATTGAAGAAGGAAAGATTCCTCAAGAATTAAAAAAAGATGTTGATGATTATCTTAAGGACTTTTCATGGATTTCTTCAAGAGGAGGACATATTACAATAGAAACAACAGAAGAAGATGTTATTGAGAGATTAAAAGGATTAGTAAAAGAAGATTGTGAAATTAAATTAGAGCATTTGAATAATGAAAGAATTGAAAATGAGAAAAAACTGCTCGCTGTTTTAGGAGAGATCAATCCAAATGAGAAATTGAGTATCTTAATTGATG
>JAZGHU010000025.1:0-12106 GCA_036481345.1 Candidatus Woesearchaeota archaeon | reverse complement strand
TATATGCCATTTGAGGAGATAATTTAGGAAAAATCCAAGAGATTAGTTTTTCGATATTGCCCTTTATCCCTTTATACTCATTCTTAATTACATAAGAAAAATCAATAATCTCAAATCCTTTCCTTAATAATAGATTTTTTAATAACATTTTAGAAAAACCAGTCACATGACCATATTTAATTTCTTCTTTTCTATTTTTCCAATAAGGATTTTCCTGACCAAAAATTAAATGCCTTAATATATATCTTAAAGAAAAGATATTAGGGGTTGTAAATATAATTAATCCATTTGTATCCAGAACATTTTTGAGATTATTAAGAAACTTTCCTGGATCATCTAAATGTTCTATCAATTCTCCCGCTATAATAACTTCAAATTTAGTACCTTTAGTCTTAATTTTCTTTAATTCAATTACATCATCATCTATGACACTATAATTTGCTTCTTTTAGTTTAGATATTCTCTCTTGGTGTATATCTACTCCCAAAACACTTTTTGAATTATCCAAAATAAACTCATGCAATTCAGAGAAAAGTCTTTTTTCATTTTCACCTAAAAAACCCAAATCCAACACATTTTTATTTTTGATATATTTTAGAATAAAATTATTTCTTAACATTTTTTATTATTTGATATTCCTCTCTTTATTAATCTTCTTAAACTCCCTGGCATATTTTTCAGCATAAATTTCCCAATTATGCTCTTTTTTAATCAAATCATAACAATTTTTAACAATCTTATCACTTAATTTCTTATCTTTTATCAATCTTAAGATAGCATTTGCAAGTTCTTTAGGATTTCTCTTAACAACAAATCCAAAATTATCATTTTTGATAATATTTTTTACAGCTTCATTTTCATAAGCAGCTACAGGAGTAGAATAAGACATAGATTCTGTATAAACAATACCACTGCCTTCAAACTCAGAAGCATAAGCAAAAACATCTGAGATCAAAAACAAATCTTCTCTTTTTTTATCGTCGACAAATCCTAATAATTTAATATTCTCTAAATTCTTTTTATTAACTAATTTTTGCAGATTACTATATTCTTCCCCTTTCCCAGCAATCAAAAACACAATATCCCTTTCATTTTTCAAGATTTCAGCTGTTTTAATAATCTCTTCAAATCTTTTTCTTTTGTTCAATCTTCCTATAGAGAAAACCACTTTTTTCCTTTCAAATCCATATTTCTTTTTAAGATCATTTTTGGCCATATCACTAATCTTCTTGATCTCAGGAGATCCTAATTTTATTGTAATAGCTTTTCTAGGCAGCTTACCAAAAAGCCACTTGAGAAAATTATTCTGCGTTAACCCAGTTGTTATTATCAAATTTGATTTTCTCAACAAAAACCGCATAAAAGGATTGATCAGCTTTGGATTTTGCTGAGCCTTAGCAATATCCATGCCTGTTCCAAAATGATGGACACTAAAAATCAATGGCTTTTTAATCAATTTAGAGATCTTATATCCTACAAAACCATTAGGAAATACATACTGGCAATGCACTAGATCATATTTATTTTTTCTAAGCAATTCTTTGATCTTTATATATTCATAAATTTGATAAAATAATAATTTAGCCCATCTAAATCTCTTTTTCTTGCCAACTCTAAACACCCTAAATCCTTTTGCGATTTCCTCAAATCTTTTTCCACCCAAATTTGGAGTAACCAAATCAACATCAATCCCATATCTGGGTAATCTTGAATAAAGTTCATAAAAACTTCTTTCAGCTCCGCCCATATGAGGATAAAAAGTAGGTGCTATTGCCAATATCTTCATTTCATCAACTCCTGATACCACATCTCAAACATCAAAATACTCCATAATTTCTGAGCTAAAATAAAATTAAATTTATAATTGCCCCCTTTCTTCTTGATATCATCTAATAGCATATAAACATAATCTTTTTTATATAATCCATGGTCACTTTCATCTAACAACCCCTTTAGCTTCTCCCCCAACACATTCTTAAACCAATAATCAATAGGCACATCAAACCCATGCTTCTTTCTTTCAACTATTTCTTTAGGCAAATCCTTTTCAAAAGCCTTTCTCAAAACATATTTCTCATTCCATAATTTCAATCTATATTTCAATGGAATAGTAAAAGCAAACTCAACCAATTCATGATCCAAAAATGGAACTCTCTGCTCTAATCCAAAAGCAGAACTCATCTTATCAGCCTTCATAAAAAAATCATTTGGTAGCAACGTTTGAATATCAAAATATTGTGCATTCATCAGCTTATCTTTAAACTTCGCATCCCATCCATCAGAAAATTCATAACCTTCAACACCCAATTTCCCTAACTCTTCATCATCAAACAATCTTATTGTTTCAAAAAAAGCACCATAATCATTTTTGCCTTTCATTTTCTTCAATCTCTTTAATATATCATTATTAAAATCAAAAAAAGCAAAATTTCTCAAGAATCTGCCATAATAAAACATCTTATACCTGTCATATCCACAAAATACTTCATCCCCTCCATCCCCGCTTAAAACAACTTTATTGTGTTTGCTAACTTCTTTTGATAAGACAAAAATAGGCAAAAATCCAGGATCTCCAATCGGTTCATCCATATGATACACAACATCATCAAGATAATCCAACACATTACTTTTATCAATCTTAAACTCATGATGATTTGTATTAAGATATTCAGCAACCTTTTTTGCAAAAGGCAGTTCATTTGTTGTGTCAAATCCAATTGAAAATGTATTTAATTTATCATTATACTTTTTAGCAAGTTTTGTTATAATAGAACTATCTACTCCTCCTGACAATAAACAAGCAACAGGAACATCAGCAACCATCCTTCTTTCTACAGACTTATCCATCAATTCTTTTAATTTATTTTTATAATAATCAAAATTCTTATTTTCAATTTCCTGTTTCTTCAATTCATAATACTTCTTATACTCATTTATCTTTTTCCCATTCAAATCATAGAGCACATAATGTCCAGGCAAAAACTTCTTAATGCCCTTAACTAATGTAGTTTCTCCTAATGTAAATCTAAAATTAAAAAACTGCTTTAATCCAATTTCATTAACTTCTTTCTTATCCAAAAACTCTAATAGCCCCTTTATCTCAGAACAAAAAGCAAACTTCCCATTATCAATATAATACAAAGGCTTGATTCCAAATCTATCTCTTGCTAAAAACAACTCTTTTTTCTTTTTATCATAAATACAAAAAGCAAACATACCATTGAACATATTTAAACATCCTTTCCCCCACTTGTCATAAGCATAAACAATAACTTCTGTATCAGATGTCGTCTTAAAATCATACTCAGAAAGCTCTTTTTTTATTTCCTTATAATTATAAATCTCCCCATTATAAGTTATAACATATCTGTCCATCAGCTCCATTGGCTGCTTTGATCTCTTATCCAGATCAATAATACTCAATCTTCTATGCCCAAGGGAAATATTAGAATCAAAATAATCTCCTTTATCGTCAGGACCCCTATAACTAATCTTATCTCTTGCTTTCTTCAATAACTCTTCATCTTTCCAATCAAATCCAATTATTCCACACATTATACATACAACCTTTTATAATCTTCAATAAGTTTATCCCAGCTAAACTCCTTAATCTTTTCAGCTCCTTTATCTCCCATTTCCTTATTAACATTCTTGATTTTCTCAGCAAAACATTCAATATCATTCATTCTACATAAAAAACCATCCTTTCCATCTTCAACCAAATCAGGAACACATGGAATATCAGAAGCAACAATTGGCAGTCCAGCAGCCATTGCTTCCATCACAATTCCAGGAAGCCCTTCTCCTCTGCTTGGCAAAAACAACAAATCCGCACTTTTCAGAATATTAGGAATGTCTTTTCTCCATCCTAAAAATTTGACCTTATCTCTAATTTCTAATTTCTCAGCTAAATCAATATATTCTTTCTTTTTAGGGCCATCTCCAACTAACAACAACTTAACATCGCCTTCTTCTAATCTTTTAACAACTTTTAACATAATATCAATTCCTTTTCTAGGAACAAGCAGCCCAGCATAAACAATAACAAAATCTTCATTACTAACTCCTAATTCAGATCTATCTAAAGCTCCCGCCCCACTAAACTTCTCAATATCAACACCAGTTGGCACTACAACTATCTTTTTTTCTTTAACACCTGCTTTCTTAGCATACTCAATCATACTCTTCCCATACAGATGAATCTTCTTAGGAATCCCAAATAACATCCATCCAAATAATTTTGTATAAATAAAAAATAGACTATCAATTACTCTGCCAGACTTAAATGAATAACCTGGAAAAGTATCACAACTCATTATAACTTTTCTTTTAGGAAAAAATAATGATGTCAATAATGTAAAAAAAGAATTAATATAGAAATAAGTCCACATATGCACTATCTTATAATTCCAAAATACTCTAAACAGATTAATAAAAAACATAGGAGTTATTGGAATAGGCCATTCAAACTTACTAAAAGGAACCCTGATAGCAGAATAAGAATAAATCTTTGCCTTACTTAAAGATTCATCACTATGCCATTTTCCTTCCAATTTCTTAAAAGGTTTTTTAGGCACAAAAATACCTATTTCATTCTCCTTGTTTAATAATCTTATAAGCTCCATTATGGGCCTTCTTATAAGAAAAGTAGGATTTACATAGCAGATTTTCATACTATCTTTGCTAATAGAACATAGTTTAAAAGCTTAACGCAGAATCACTTTTCCTTCTCTTTAAAAGCCATTCTCCTCACTAAACCTTCCATTTTTCTCTGGCTTTTTCTTAATGAAGCATAGTTCTGGAAAGTCAATCCCATGATAAATATGAATCCAACTAAGATTATCAGATCCATAGTACGTGGCAAACTTAATGTTTTGGTAATAGGATCAAGTACTCCTGGAAACAATGTTACAAGTATAAAAACAATCCATAAAATCAACCAAAAAGCATATTCTCCAGAATCAAATTCATTTCTTTTTCTATACATAAAAGAAAGATACATCATAAAAAGAGCAAACAATATCCCCAATATCTGTATTCCTAATATCATTTTTTCAGCCTCCACCAAATCATACTAATCACTATTTTTATTCCATCTAAGATGGTAGTTCCTTTGTATCTTTCAGGATATAATGTGTCTATCTTAAGTTGAGCATAACTAAGACGGTACTTTCCAACATTAGCAATCATCTCACTTTCCATTGCATAATCTGAAGATTTCCATCTAATCTTTCTATAAGCCCTAGAAGTAAATGCCCTATATCCACATTGAGTATCTCTCAACTTAATTCCATACAAGAATCTTGTTATAGAATCTATAAATTTATTTCCAAATCTAAATATCACTGGCATAGTTTTTGTAAATTTTCTATATCCAAAAACAATATCTACTTTTTCCAGTGCTTTTAAAAATCTTGGAATCTCATCAGGATCATGTTGCCCATCAGCATCAATTAGAATTATCTTCTCAGCCCCTTTTTTCAAAGCAAAATCACAGCCAGTTTTAACAGCAGCACCCTTTCCCAAATTCAAGATATGCACTAATACTAATGCTTTAACTTTATTAACTACTTTTCCAGTATTATCTGTACTGCCGTCATCAACCACAACAATATTCCCAACATGCTTTCTTACTCTATCAATAACAGAACTAATTCTATTTTCTTCATTATGGGCAGGGATTATTACCCAGGTGTTTTCATTTATTGTCATATAACTTAGCCTCAATTACTATCTCTACACCCCTTTAATAAACATCTGCTTTACTCTTACCTTCCCAATCTACTTTATAATTATAAATTTCAGCTCCTGTAACTTGTCTTTGTTGATCCAACAGATCAAAATGCTTCAAACCATGTCCTTTGAAAAAGAACAACCTTGTAAACATACTATAAGCCTGAGAAGGATTGCTCAAAATCATATAATAACTATTCCCTTCAGGAACAAGGATAGCTGAAAATCCAATTGTATCTTTATTATATTCTTTTTTCTTTACATCATTTCCATCAACATAAACTAAGGAATTTGGATGCAGTTCTCCATTACCCGATGGAATAATAGCTTCATAAGTTTTAAGATTAATTTCAACAGGTATTAATTGCCCTGCATTTGCAACACATTTAGCAACATTATCTTCAACAACACACCCAGTCTTTCCACTAACATAATTAGGCCATGGAGCTATCCATCTATCAGCAGGTGTATTTTTTATTTCATAATAATATTCATCAGCCTGTTCTTCATCTAATCCAAATTCTTCTTCTAATGTTTTAATTCCTTTATCATATTCTAATTGAGATACAGTCTGCCACATCTTTGCTCTTTCAAAATCCCAGCTTCCAAAATGTCCCCACACTCCAGCCTTTCCGACCATATCTTCAGAAGCAATATAATATTGAGGCAGTAGATCATCACAATGCGTAACTTCTAAAACTTCTTCAATAGCTATTTCATCTAGACCCTCTTTCTTCAATATACTTCTTGCTCCATCCTTTTCTTTAAGCATAATTTCATTCAATACATCAATAGCTTTAACAGTGTCTCCGTCTAAATATTCTTCTAAAACATGAGGTGCTTTCTGCTGTCCACAGTTCAACATCCTTAATATCCCAATAGATTCTTCTTCACTGTCAGTCAACAAACTCTTTCCAACCCAATGTATTCTTTCTCCTTGGTCCCCTCCATCAAAAGTAACCCTAATATCATGAGCAACAAACCAATGTCCAAAATCCCACCATGTGGTTATATATCCAATGCCATCTTCAGCATCCATGTTTATTTTATCTAATGTTGCATCCCATGCATCATTATAACTAGGAATTTCATTCTTTGCAATGCCATGAGCAGCTTTAATAGGAACAACCAATAATAAGCAAGCCAAAATAATTAAAACAGTTGCTGTTATCTTTTTATCTAATTTCAATTCCTTGCTAACCCATTTATTCAAATATTCATAAATAATCCCAATACCAACTCCAAAAGCAATTGCAAATGCAGGAACCATCAATATAGCAAACCTTATTCCCTGCGTAAAACTATACGCTGTTCCTAAAAACCAGATTGCAATTAAAGCAGAATACATAATATATCGTTGTCCTTCTTTATTCTTCTTAAATGTACAAAAGATTATGCCCAAAATAGCAATAAAGAACAATATTCCTCCACCCATCTGCTGCACTATTTGTCCAAAAGGCACTTCATTAAATTCTGCAACAGTTGTCAAAACATTAGGCCACAAAGTATTGACTGCAACATCTTTCCTAAAAGCAAATCCAATTACTAAGGTCACAAATCTAGAAATTACTGCCAAAGAAGAACCCAATACAATAAACAACAAGGAGATTCCAATAAAAATTCCTGATTTAGACAAAGGAGCTTTTAATTTGTTTGCAATATTCTTAAAATCAATTTTCTTTGTTTTCCTTATCTCATTAACTAAGATAATAAGAATATAAATTCCAACAGCCACAATTATAAAATCAAAAATATGTTCCACAAACCAAATCTTCCCATATATGAAAAAAGAGATCCCTCCCAACACAGAATAAATTGTAGTTTTCTTCCAATCTTTAGCATAAAATGCTTCCAAGAAGAACCACATAATCAACAACGGAAATAATATATTCGCAGAATCAGTATCAGAAAATCCTGCAGGAGTTCTTCCAAGTAATGCAGAATTAACAGCAATGATCATAGCTGAAAAAAATCCTCCTAAATTTCCACCTAATTTTTTTCCAATAAAAAAAGCAGGAATTATAGACAATCCAATCATTAAAACAGGTATAAGGAAAAATGCATACATCAAAGGAATATTGCTAAATATACTAGATATTTTGTAAATAAATGTCCCTACAAAAGTGATATAATTTGTAGGAGTATCTTTTCCTTCTCTCCCATTTCTGTAATTATAATATTTTCCATCTTCTCTCAAATCACAACCATTATGTTTACATTCCAGATAATTCTTGCCATAGCCATACCATAAATAAGGATCAATAGCAAGCAAATAAGTATAATCTTTTCCATTCTCAGCAGTATACTGCAACTGAGATTTAAATCTCGCTGACAACCCTTCAATCTCATCTTCAATCTTGTCTTTATTTGTTTTCAACAAAGTATCAAGTTCACTATTGACTAAAGCTTGCTTATTCTGGTCAGGCAGATTAGGATATTGCTGATTGATCTGACCTGTTATTTGATTTCTATAAAAATTATAAACACTATTTTCAGCCCAATCTTCTGTTGCAGGCAAACTAGCAGGATACATCCTAAAATATGTTGAGAAAAATATCGCAATTAATATCAATAAAACAGGTAGAACATATTTATTCTTCTTAAAAAAACCCTTAAAACTATTTTTAAGATCTATTTTATATTCTTCTTTGATTTCTTTTACTTCTTCTTCAATTTTTTCAACTTTATCTTCTTCCTTTCCCTTCTCTTGCTCTAATTCTTGAATATCTTCTTCTTTTTCTTCAATTATTTCTTTTGCTTTTTCTAATTCTTCCTTTTCTTTTTTCAATTCATCAAGCATTTCTCTTTCTTGAACTACTTCTTGCTTTAATTCTTTGATCTTGGTCTCTTCTTTAGTAATATCTTTACTAATATCTCTGTCTAGCTCATTTATTTTATCATTATCTTCCATTATTCTTTTCCCCTTGAATAAAAAAGGTGGTTACTTTATAAAGTTTTTTATATATAATAATAGAGAAGGCTTTGCTAATATCGTCTTAAAAACAAGCTTTTTTGGGTTGTCTCTATTATGCTTATTCAGCACTTTTTTTATCTTTTTATCTCTCATTAATCTAATCAACTTATTATAATCTTTATCAGAAAATTTATCCAATGTTTTCCTTATTCTTAGATGCAATCCTAATCCTTTGTTTATTTTCCTTAGACTTTTCTCATAATTCCCATTATTTATTAAACAATCAGCTAATCTCTTAGCAGCTTTTAACCCAGGAACTAATCCTCCCCCTGTTGTTGCTTTAACTTGTCCAGCAGCATCTCCTACAAGATACACATTTTTCCTATTAATTATTGTTTTTTTGTTATATATTGGAATCAATCCAGCTTGATAATCAATTATATCCCCCTCTTTAATATTTTTTATCTTTAAAAAATTCTTAAAAATAGCTCTTGTATCTTTTTTAGAAGCAACACCAATTCTAGCTATTTTGTCAGATTCAGGCAAAATCCAGGCAAAAAAATCCTTACATACACTTCCAAAATAAACTTCATAAATATCCGTATCATATTCTCCTTTGATTCTTGCCTGCATTCCTAAATAGAAATCTTTTTTCCTAAACATATTATTGGATTTAGCAACATCAGACAAGGGCCCATCTGCTCCAATTATATATTCTGCTTCCACAGCTTTGATCTTATTATTTTTATCAGCTAACACAGCTTTCTTCCCCCTTATGCCTAAGAATTTGTGCTGTAAATGGATTTTTGCTCCATATTCTTTAGCTTTTTTAGCAAGATATTTATCAAATTTCTCTCTATCTATTACAATATCATTAATTGGAATCTCTACTTTGTTATTCTTAGAATAAACCCTTACTTTCTTTACTTTATTAACAACAAATTCTTTATCCAACCTTATTAATTTATTTAATTCTTCTGTTACAATCCCTGTACACTGCACAGGCTTGCCTATTTCTTTATCTTCTTCATATATAGAAACATCTTTCCCAGCTTTTGCTAGTAATCCTCCTAAAAAACAACCAACAGGTCCTGCTCCAATTATCACAATCATTTTATCAATAGTTCTACAACTGAGAATCAATAAATGAAAAGAAAAATAAAAGAAAAAAAATAAAAACTTATTTTAGTAATAAGTTTCTTCTGCGCCTTCGTCGTCTTCGTCTCCCTTTAGTCTATTGAATCCAACAATTAAGCCGATTACAACTAAAAGTACAACTAAAACAACTAATGCAACTTCTAGGCCTTTCTTAACTTTGTCCCATCCACTTGAAGCTTCAACATTAGCTTTCAATGTGATTTCTTTCAAAGTTTCATCGCCGCTTTTGATAGCAACTCCGAATGATTGTTCGCCTTCACTTGCATCTTCGTTAGCAGCAACATACACATAGATTGGTTTTGTTTCGCCTGCAGCTAGAACAGCTACATTTGGACTGATTTTAACATCTGCCCAATCTCCAGCATTTGCACTTATTGTATATGTCTTTGCAGAACTGCCTGTGTTACTGATTGTTAATGGATAAACTGCTCCACTTCCACCAGCAGCAACTGTTTGAGCTTCTGTACTAACAGCAATAACTGTTTTATCAGCTCCTAGGTTGCATGTATCTCCTTCAACAACATTAACTACAAAGCTTTCACTAACTTCTTCGTCTCCTTCGTCAAATTCAACAGTTACAATTGCAGTGTATTGTCCAGCTTGAGCACATTCAGGTACTCTCAAGTAAAGTTCTTCACTTGTAACTGAATCATCAGCTTCAACTTCGTCAATATAGTCAGAAGCGCTTATTCCTAGTTCAGGAACACTCACTTTAACTTTAACTTCTTCATCTTCTGCACCCATATTCTTTACTCTGACAGTTGTAAGCAAAGCTCTACCAGCTTTAACCTGATTTTCAGGACTAAAGACAACGTCTTTGATTATAACGTCATTTTCAGCTTGTTCAACGTCAAGAACAGCATTATATTCGACATCCTCATCTTTGTCGTTTTTAACTTCAATTCTTAATGCATATTCTTTTACATTCATTCTGTTTGGTAATTCAATTTGTAGGTCTTTTGAATACCTCTTACCAGCTTTAACAGGGAATGAATCTGTTGAATCAACAGCTTTTTCTCTATCATGATCTAATGAGCTAACAGTTACCCAGATTTCGATTTCATCGTCTTCTGCAGCCAATACATCAACTTCAATGTCTAATGTATCGCCTCTTACGATTCCACCTAAAACTGTTCCGTCACTCACTTCTTCTCCGTCAATCTCTACACTTTCAATTGAAACAGGCACGACATCCGCATTTGCTATTCCAGAAATGGCGCACAAGCCTATCAATATTAGTGCTAACACACTAAATAGTTTTGCTTTCATTTTTTAAATCCCTCCGTATACGGTTAATTATTATTTATCTAACCCCTTATAATAAGCTAAATATAAACAATTTATAAAGCTTATGAATTTGAGTATGTGAGAGTAATTATACCATATAACTACTCATGAATAGTCTCAAACAATAGTAAATTCTCTGTAAATTACTCTTCTTGCATTGTCATTACTATATGTGATTCTAATGTCATAATTTCCAGGAGATACATTTCCCGGTATTTCTAAGTATAAATGCTTTGATTCTTCATCGCCATCATCAAGATCAAATGGCCCCACAACAGCTCTTATTGCTAATTCTTGAACAACTGCTGTAACTTTGAAATCCTCTAAGTCTTCATCGCCAATATTCTCAACATGTGTAAGTAATATAGCTGTTTCTCCTGCTCTTAAGTGATCATCTCCCAGTATTCTTGCTTTAACAGCCAATACACCATCAAGAACAGTTACTTCGTCATCATAATCGTCTTCATCTTCTGTTATAACAACATAAGCACTGTCTGTATCACTTCTTCCTTCATTATCTGTTACAGTCAATTCAACATAATAAGTTCCTGGTTCATCATAAGTTCTTCTTGGATATATTAAATATGAGCTAATTCCATCTCCTAAATCCCATGAATATTCAATAAGTGCTCCTCCATCAGGATCAAAAGATGCACTTCCATCAAATGTTATGAATTCTCCAACTTCACCATAATATGGTCCTCTAGCTTCAGCAATTGGTGGAAACTCAATTGGTAATGGATCATCGTCACTCCATGAAATTGGATCTCCTAAAAATCCTCCAAAATCATTATTATTTGAAGGAATAAATCCATCATCACCATCATATACAATAGTAGGACCATTATCTGTACTTCCGTCACTCAAATGACCTGTTGCTCCGTCAGTTTCATGTCCAGTACTTCCATCACTTTCATGAGCTGTTGCACCATCACTTTGATGATCAGTAGCTCCACTATCTCCATCAAAATCAGGCATTCCACTTGGATAATACTCATCATCAGTACCTATATC
>JAZGHU010000024.1:0-6266 GCA_036481345.1 Candidatus Woesearchaeota archaeon | reverse complement strand
GTCATTATGTATCGGGAATATCTGGAAAAGGTTTTAATGGCTCAGCAAGTTTTGATAGGAAATAAAAATGGAACTTACAGAAGAACAACAGGCAATAATCGACAAAGCAATTGAATTATTAAAGTCTTATGATAAAGAAAAAGTTGATTTCAATCTTCATTATTTTAAACACGAAGAGGAAACATTAGTTGGATATGATTGTTGTAGTAGTGAAGATTGTGTAGAACAAGCATTAAAGAAAATTAAAGAAGAAACAGGATATGACCAAATTGAAACTGATGGTATGTACAATGGTGAAGACCATGAAATTATTGAAAGATGCTGCATATGTAGTACACCTATGAATGATGATTTGATGTGTATAGGGGAGGAATTTAGACATCATAAAGAATATTCTATAACAAAAGAAGAATTAACACATTCATCTGTTGCATTTGATGTGAGGGTAATGCTTGAATCAATGCCATCAGTTGATCATGAAATTTCAGGTTATGCTAAACATCAAAGCACAATAGGAAATAATGCGCCTTTGAACCAAGAAACAAAAAGAATTAATGACTTTGTAATTGAAGTTGTTACTTATGCAGAAACAATTACTCAATTGCTTTGAAAATATTCTTAATTTACTAAACTTTATAAACAATTCTAACAATCCTTTATCATGGATATGCTCATAGAAATGATTGCAAAATCAAGGTTAGATTTTCTTAAAGATATAGAATTTGAAGAAATAACCTCTGGAAGATTTTTTCAAAAAGACAAAATAGATTTAGGAAATGGATTAAAACAATTCTATGTAATATTAGGACCAAATGTAGAAAGTCCAATACATAATCATAAAGGAGAGAATATGGATGAAAAACATTTATTGTTATATGGTTCTGGAAAATTCATAATCTATGAAGCTAATGAAAAAGAATTAGAACTAGAAAAAGGAGTATTTCATCCAATATTCTCAACACAGACTTATTCTCCAGATCATAAATACATTGCTGGCAAAGAAGGAAGTATCTGCTTAGTATTAGAAAGGCATTATCAAAGAGAATAAACTTTTTAAAGAATAAACTATTTTTTTCTTAAATGGGGTTAGTAATGCGGGGGGATTTAAAGCTTCCATCACCAAAAACGTATCTTGAAGAAGCAAAGGAGTTTGATCCAGAAGAGGAACATTTTCCAATTGCTAATAGGGAAGATGATATTAGTGCTCTTTTAAGAAGAATTGCTTATTCTCGATATCCAAATTTTGCTATCTTGGGTTCTCCAGGTATTGGAAAAACAATGGCTATTGATTACATTGTTGAACTTTTAACAGGAAAACAAGATGTTTCTGAAGATCATGAATGGGCGCCTCTTGTGCAAAAGATAAGAGAAAGAGCAAAAGAATACCAAAAAAGAGATTTTCTTTTCCTACCAAATATGCAGAATCCATTTGAACCAACTGTTATAGATTACTTGAATGATGAAGTTGGTGATGCTGAAGATAAAGCAAGTACTTTTTGCAGAGAATTGACTGGCTTTTTTCAGCAGATTACACAAAGAGAAGAAGTTTATCCTACATTTGAGGAAGAAGAATTTAAAGACTTTGTTGATGATTCTCTCCATAATATCTATCAAACACTTTATACAGAGTTGGCATTAATTACTCCTCATCCAGCAGAATTTAATGTTCAATTAACTTCTTTTGGTAAGTATAGATTATACACAAAATTCATTGAAAACAAAGTTCCTCTTGCTGATATAAAAAGAAGCTTGTATATTAAAAAAAGCTCTCCTCAAAATACAAAAGCAAAACTTGGAAGAAGATTAAGAAGAGAAGTAGACAACCCTATCTTAGATCTCTTTAAAGAATCATCAGACATCAGAGTAGTGGGCCTAGATGATAAAGAAAAAATAGGGGTTCTTAAAGAAGCTTTTGATAAGATACACGAAGAATACAGTGGATTGACTCCTCTTTTCCGCAAAAATGGTATTGAATATTTCCGGCAGCTTCAATACAAAAAAAGAGAAGGGATTCGAAGTCTTTATATGTCTGATGAAAGTATCGAATGGAGCATACATCAACTTGAAGATATTCTTAAAAGACATACTGAAGAAGCAGATCCAAGATTGGCAGAGTGGATGGATTTTGCTGTTAAATATTTTACTAATAATCAAGACGAACTTTCTTCAATGGTCCTTGATCATTATAAGAGAATAAATGAGATTTCAAGAGAAAAAAGCCCCAACAGAGTAGATCTTATGAGTGGAGCATTAACATTAACTCTTGATCATAGAAGAAATGATAATATGCGATTTGTGATTAAACATGGAAAACACAATATGAACCTTGATAATGTTCTTCAAACTAAAATTTACACTCAAAGCTCTGAAGGGGGAGAACTTTGTGTAAGGCACCCAACAGATATAACTAAGAAAGTCTTATTGGGAGAAGTTATTGATGATGGAACAGAGGAAGAGGATGAGGGAGAATGGTTTAACAGAAGATCAAGAAAAATACAATCCACACATTCAACTCCTCCACATTTAAAATTCAAGCCAGGCTATCTTGTAGACAGCAGTGTCCTTGTTATGCCTGATAATTTAAATGCTTTCTTTAAAGCTGTTATTGGAACAGAAGAAAAAGATTCTGAAGCAAGAAGGCAGATTATTCTCACTTATTTCCAATCAGGAGATTTGGTCTATCAGGAAAGGGGAATCACTTTTAAGATTCACTGCCCAACAATTGTTATGGGTTCAGATAATGATTTTCCTTTTTATAAAAGTAGTCTTGGCAAGAAAGACGAAAATGATCCAGATGAAGCAATGGCTTCAAGATTTGTTGTTTCCCTTTGGGAGGATTATATTCCTAACACAGAACAAACAAGAAAAGGAACAATGTCTGTTGCCTACAATGCAGCAGACGGATTCAAAAAAGACAGCGGTTTAGAAGTCAAACTAACTCCAGAAGCAATAGACTGGTTTTTAGGTTCAAACATTATAGAAGATACATTATCTCTTGAATATAGGGATCTTGACAGCCATATTAGAGAAGTGTTGGGTTGGGCTGGTTCTAAAGGAATAGATAAAATCAGTCTTAAAACTATCAAAGAATACAAGAAAAATAACGACACTAAGAATCGTTTTGCCCTTGTTAATAGCAGGTTTGAATCAATGATTCAACCACCCCCTGCGAAAATAAGTGGTGCGATAAATGGTGTAACCATACTATTAGATGGTGATATGAAAAGTGATTTGTTCCCTGTTCGTTCAAAACTAATCCAAGATAGACCAAGAGGAAATATACCTAATTTCCGTGCTTATGATGCTCAAGCAGAAATGATAAGTAGCAGCACAAAAAAAGGATATGATGAGGCTGTAGATTTCATAAAAAGTCAGATTGAAGAACCTTTGAGATTCCTTATGAATACAAGCTTTCATGAAAACGTTCGTCAGGTTGTAGGAAATTCAGCATCACTTGCAATAGCATTATCATTATGGAGCTCAATTACTGGAGAGGAAATCTATCAAGACAGAGTTTTTACAGGAACAGTAAGTTTCTTTGATGGCTCTGTTGGGGGAATCGGAGGAGTTTATCATAAAGGGCTTGCTGTATGGAAATGGAATGAACTTATGAATAATGGAGGATATGATTGTAATCCTATCTTTGTATATCCTGCAGAAAATTATAGGGAGCTTGCGAAGGAAGTTATAACATCTCCTTATTCATTAGATGATATTACTATGATTCCAGTAACTAATTTCCAAGAAGCACTTTACTTAGCAACTACAGATAAAATAACAAAAAATACTTTCAAATCCCTTCCAGATAAAGCAGGAAAACATTTTGAAGAATCTCAAGGAAAATTAGTTGATAAAATAAAAGAAGTAAATGAAAAAGTAGATAAGGTTTATTCTAAATAAGTTTTTTCTTTAATTGATAAATTCTCCAGAACATAAGTGCAGCTAAAACTACAAATAGAATTAAGATAGAAATAGGATCTGCTAATACATTTCCTGTAATTTCAAAAGACCTTCCTGTTGAAGCAATCCAATAAGTTGTATAGATTGCAGCTAATACAGCAGCAGTGCCAATTACAGCTCTTCTTTTAATATACTTTTTCTCATTGATATCAACTTCAAGAAATTTTCCTTTTGCTTTCTTTAATTTAGCAGTATATTCTAATGCGCTTCCTGCTACAAGAATCATTAAAATCAGATTGATCCAAATATTCCTTCCTGTAGCTAGACTTCCAACAAATAAGAAACCTAATAGAACTACAAGTATCCACCTAATCTTGATTGCTTTTTTTATTACTTCTTTTGGATATTTAAGTTTCATTCTTTAATATCCCAAGATGTGGAGATATAAATAAGTTTTGATTAATTTTTTGTTAATTTAATGAAAGAGAAGTCAAATTAAAGAAGATTCGATATATTTATAAGTTAAAGAATTTTTGCAATTTTTAACATGGAATTCGATGAATTGTTCAAGTTTGTAAAAGAAGAACATAAAAGATTAATGGAATTTTATGGCTTTGAAGACAAAGAACATATAACCTATCCTATGGTTCTTAAAGTTATGGAAGAATTAGGAGAACTTTCAGAAGCCATTTTACATTCTAAGTCTTTACAAAGGAATGAAAAACTTAATTCTAAAAAAGTAAAATTAGAAGAAGAGTTTGTTGACGTTCTTCTAACAACCTTACTTTTAGCAGAAAACTTTGATATTGATATCAGAAATGAATTAAGGAAAAAAATTGAAAAAATCAAGAATAGAAATTATTAATTCTTCTTTAATTTTATTGAATAGAACGTTGTTAGTTTTCCTTTTCCTCGTGAAAGAGCGGAGAAGTTGCTCGCCAGCTTTTACATTTGGGTAGGAAACATTAATAAGGAGCACTAATTTATTAATTAGAAAATGCAAGAACCAATAAAAATTAGAGCCCATCATCTTTTATGTATTCCAAGATTTTATCGTGGTGGATATAATGAAGAATTTGCAACAAATATGAAAAAGATTTGTACTATTATAAGAAAAAATCCAGATACTAAAATAAAGATTTTGATGGGAAAGCCAGATGACTTATGCAAGAAATGTCTTTATCTATATAAAAAAGAGTGTGTGCAATCTAAAGAGATAGGGAAATGGGTAGTAGCACAAGATAAAAAGGTTGTAAAATATCTAAAATTAAAACCAAACTCAATTCATAAATCAAAAGATGTTTTTAATTTGTCAATGGACAAGATTAATAGGAAAACGATAAAATCTGTTTGTAAAGATTGCATTTTCTTAGAAAATTGTATTAAGGTCGGAATAAATAAATCTTTTATGAAGGATATTAATAAGAATTAGTTTTCCTTTTCCCGAGCGTTTGTTTAGAAATTAAAGAATTCGTTCTTCTGTTACTAAAGAATCCATATGTTTTAGATATATTGATAGAATTAGTGGATCATCTACAGAATCTTTCATTTCCCCAGGATGTCCCTTGTGTTGATAGTTTCTTACTCCAACACTTGCTGGATTATACATAAATGTTAGTTTTGGGATTCCTTCAACATAGGTTTGATGTCCAATGCCATCACTAGGTCTGGCAGACATCAATTCTCTAAATTCCATATCACAATCAGAAGTTATTCCTGTTATTTCTGCACCTTTTTCAGATGGAGAGATGAAGATTTCCTGAACACGTGATCTTACAGTAATTGGAGATTCATAAGGTATTTTCCCATTTATCCATAATGTGATAGGTAACTTTCTCATAACTCTAAGAAATGTTTCTACACCAAAATATAATTCTGAACTTTTGACTTGGCTTCCATCATGAAGATTCATATAGTCCATTGAAGCGTGCTTTACTGGGTTTCCTTTTTGATAGCCTTCAACAGTATCTAGATCTACTCCTCTTGGAAATATATCATCCAACAGTCCAAGATCTATTGATTCTCTTTTTAATGCGTCTTTATAGGATTCTAATCTTTGTTCAAATGCTTCATTTGATTTATCAAATGATTCCTTGCCAGCCAATACTGCAGCCATAATATCTGGAGGGGAATCATTTATTAATGCAACAAGATCATCTGGAACTTGCTCTGTTGCCCATGATATCTCTTTAGAAGGATCTAATTGAATTTTTCCCATAAATGATTAAAAAAGAAATGTTGTATATAAATTTTTTGTTTACACTAAAATATCTTGCCTAAGTTGTTGAATTCTTTCAAAATAGCGATCTAGATTCCATAATTTTTCTTCAAATCTTAATTCAGGAATTAATCTTATGTTTTCTGGG
>JAZGHU010000023.1:0-17948 GCA_036481345.1 Candidatus Woesearchaeota archaeon | reverse complement strand
TCTTTGCAATTGTTATTGCTTTTTTTGGAATCTTGCTGTTTGGTATAAATACTTTTGTTCCACCTAAAGCAACATTTGCAGTCAAAGTTCCTTTTTTAGGAGTTCTTATATGAACATGGTCTATTTTTCCATTAATCATAATAATTCTCATATCATGAATCTCATCAGTAATTCTTTTAATTCCTTTTGAAGTATCAATAAATTCTTGGACTAATGTATTTTTTCCAATCTTTTTAGGAAGATTATCCTTATCAACAATTAAAACATCTTTTCCTAAAGTTCCATACCTTGGCTTTATAACAACTTTATCAGAGTTTATCCTTCCTAATACTAATTTTAATCCCCTTGGTGTATTAACAACAAAAGTTTTTGGAGAATACATTGGAAAAGCATCAGCAACAATCCGTTTATCCCAGCAGAATTCATCTAAAGCAGGGTGGTTAATAATAGTAACTTGCTTTGCCATGTTCAATTTAAATCTTTGTGCTGCCTTATTAACATTATTATCTTTATAGATGCTTCCAGCAAATCTGCTGTAAATTACATCAACTTCTTGGTTTCTTGCAATCTTCCATCTGTCATTTTCTTTATACCAGCACTTCATTAGTTTTCCGTCTTTGTACTGTGTATGGTGTGCAAAAAAGATATTCAATCCATATTTCTTAGCTTTTGCAGAAAAAAGAGTCCACACTCTGCTAGAATTCCTTTTTTTGAAAGGTACTGTTCCATTAATTTTTGCAGCGCTTGTAAACAAAACACCGACTGCTTGCTTGCTGTTATCAATCATCGTAGTACTGCTTTCCCTCATTTGTTTATAAACCTTTCGTGATTTTTCATAGAAACTAAGTCTTAATAATTTTTAGATGCTTAGAAAAAAAGCTTTGGCAATTATATTCTCCGTATAGGATAATCTAATTGTGACAATTCTTTTTCCCACATATTTGCCATATTTTCATTATCAACTACCACTAAAGTATCTCCTATATTGACATCTAATCCTCTTTTTAGTACTATATTATCTTGACCATACTCATAACGTACAGCAGAAACTCTTGGAAAAACTCCTGCTAGATGAATATTACTCTCAAGAAGGCCAACATATTTATCTTGACCATCAACTGCAAATATAACTCTGCCATATCTAGGATCATCTCCCTTATCTTGTAAACGTCTTTGTAATTCTTCTAGAATATCTAGGTATCCTCGAATCTTAGCATCTTGTTGAGGAAATAATTCATTAGCTATATGATCTACAGTTATAGTTGCTCTCTTCATTTTTGTTGACATAGTGTAAATAGAATAATAGTTATTTATAAACCTTAGGGAATCTCAGAAAAATTAAAGAATTTTTCCGTCCTGCATGATCTTAATATCATCAACATAGATTGTTGGAGATAATAAAATCCCATCGAGATGTATGGGAACATCTATTGTTCCACCAATCACAGAATTCTTTCCTAAAGCAATGTGGCAAGTGCCCATGACTTTTTCATCTTCCAAAACATTGCCGGTTACAATTGCTTTATCATTAGTTCCGATACCAAGTTCAGCAATATTGAAAGCGTTTTTATCTTTAACTTTATCTAATGTTTTTCTTAATTTTTCTGCTACTTTGCCTCCATTGATCTGGACAGCAAAACCGTTTTCAACAGTTATTCTTACTGGCTCATCAACTTTTGTTCCAATAATGCTTCCATCAACAACATAAATTCCATCAGCTGTTCTTTCCAAAGGAGCAATAAATGTTTCTCCGGTTGGTATGTTGCCAAACTCTCCTTTTTTTATTATGCCTGTGTCGCCTTCTGCTTCTCTTCCATCTATTGAGAATTTGATATCTGTTCCTGCTTTTGTTATGATTTTTACTTCTTTTCCTTTATCTAGAATCTCTTTTAACTTATGACTTTTCTTAGCCATCTCAATATAATCAATATCAATTGCCCTTTCCATTGTTTCTTTTGTGATGCCGGGAAGTGTTGCAACTTTTGCTCCTCTTTTACAAGCATCTTTGACTAATGAAGTATGTGTTAAGGATTTTGTTGTAGGAATAACAAGAACATCAAACTTCTCTATTTCTTTATTGACCCATTCAGGAGGTTCTGCTCCGCTTACAACACCAATCGGAATCTCAATCAATTTAGCTTCTGTTATTTTCTCAGCTGCTTGTAAGAAAATATCTCCTATTAGTCTTAGAGTCTCATCAGTGATGATTAATACTTTTTCTCCTTTCTTAACATTTAAACATCTTGTTAATGCAATATTTGCTGGTTTCATAATTTAAACACCTCTTTAGCATTCTTTCTAAATATTTTTTCTCTTATATCTAAATTACCTTCTGCATCTTTTAATGCTTTGATCTGTAGATAAATATTGTAATAGAATCTCCAGGAAGTGTGATCTGGCTGTCCAAATACAATCTTTCCTAAATCTGGAGCATAAACTTTAGCCAAAGGTCTGTTTTCCTGGATTTTTGGAGTGAAACCAAATGGGAAGTCTGTCCCAAACAATAATTTATCAGGTCCTAAGGATGATAGTGCTCCTTTTATTATCCTTTTATCGATTATCATGCTTGTATCTAGGAAAATATTGTCTAAATTATTTATTTTATTGAATTCTTTTTCAAATTCTCCATCTCCTTTTAATGATTTTTGATAATCATTCCAGGATAATGTAAATCCTTTGTGATTGAAAGCCATATGAGGCAAGATAATCTTAAAATCATAACTGTCATTCATTTTTTTCAATGTTTCTAGATCTTCTTTGATAAATCCATTTTTGATCTCTAATGTGACAGGAAGTTTGTGCTTATCTATGAATTCCATTGCTTTTTCACTGACCATATCAGTTATCAGGACTCTTTCTTTTTTGACCATTCTTGGATGAAATTTTATTCCACAAAAAGGAAATTTTGCAATAGAGTCTTCCATTGCTTCAACATCTTTTAATCCCCACATCTCACATTCAATCTTTTCATCATGAACTAATTTATCATTGTAAACATTAGGATCCATTACATCAAAAGGAAGAGGAATTCCAATCAGATCTAATTTAGAAGGATAAATTTCTTTGAATAAAGAAGGATCTGCACTAATAACTCTCTTGTTATGAAGCCAAGAATATGGAAGAAAAAGCCCCTTCTCTCTTTCTCCAATAATCTCAGCTCTTATTCCTGTGTGAACATGTGCATCAGTAATTCTAGAAGGAAAAAAGTCTATAACTTCTTCTTTTAATCTATCAAACTGCCCCCTATCTAACATCTCAGAATTTCAGTAATTTTCCGTCTATATAAATTTTTGGATTCTTAAATACTTGATCTAAATGGACAATAGCATAGATTGTTCCGCCAAACCAATAATTAGAACCAATACCAACATGAGCTGTTCCTTTTACTTTTTCATCTACAATTGTTGCTCCGATGATCTTAGCATTTGGATTTATTCCAATGCCTAATTCTCCAATCCTTCTGATTCCCCATGGATGTCTTGCTTTTTTAGTTGCCCAATCTAATGTTTCTCTTAGATTATCAGCTTCTTCTCCACCATCAATGTTGATTATTTCCCCTCTTTTGATCTCTAATGTGATTGGTTCTTCAATAAGCTGTGTTCCTCCTCTATAAGCGCCGCTGCCGTCAATAACAATCTTTCCTTCAACCCATTTCCATCTTGGAGCTAGATAAACTTCTCCAGCAGGAATATTTCCTCCTGTTCCTGGATTTTTATAATTTCCAGTGTTAAGAACAGCAGGATTTCTTAATCCAACAACCACATCTGTTCCAGCTTCTGTTGTAATCCTTATTTGATTTCCTTGACCAATCTCTTTTTTTAGCTTTTCTCCTGTTTCTTGGAGTTTTTTATAATCAATATCTATGGTATTGAGGACTGTTTCATAATCATCTTCTTTTAATTTTCCAAGATTAGAAGCAGAAACAAATCTATGATGATTCTCTTTGATATAGCTTCTGTAAGAATGGCTTAAAGTTCTGATGCTTCCTAGTTTTCCAGATAAGCTTAGAATAACAACATTGTTATTTCCAAGTTCATTTAATGCAATCAAAACATTATCATCTGCACTGTCTCCTTTGATCTTAGGCTTTTGCCTTATTAATGTTGCATCAATACCCAATTCTCTAGCAGCTAGATAATAACCTCCTGAGATAATTGCAGCTAATCTTCTTCCTTCATAGCCTTTATCTGTTATGATGAGGATTCTTTCATCTTTCTGGACATCTAGGCAATCTTGCAGTACTTTTTTGAAAACATGAGAATTACTTTCTGCAAATTCTATAAGTCCTTCCTCTTCCAGCCACTGTAGGTGTTTTTTTGCATGCATATTTTACTTAGAAAACTGATGATTTATAAATTTTACTCAGACTCTTCACAAATATCAGGAGGAACACTGATCAATTTTTTATTTGGTCTATCAAGAGTTTTAATCACTTTCTTGAAATAAGCCCTTGCTTTTTTCTCATAAACATTTTTCAATGTCCATCTTGTCAACCATCTAAAATGAACTTCTTTCAAATTTTGCTTATATTCTGCTAACAATTCTAGTCCATCTTGAGCTTCTTGCAAAAACCAACCGCTAATCTGATAAGGAAGATAAGTTAAAAATTCTACTTCAGCTTCTTTTACAAATTTCTTTTTCTTTCTCTTTCTTTCTCCTGAATCTGCAATCCTGTCTAACAAAGAAAGATAATTCCAGCTTTGGAACCTAACAGCTTTCCAAATTCCCTCTAATATCTGGAATTTACTGACGTCTTCTTCTGGAATATTAACATAACCAGCATGAATATCTTCTGCAAAATCTCTTAGATTATAATGAATCCTTTCAGCAACAGCTAATGGTTGTAAATAAGTATATTTTTCAGGATCCTCCCCAAAAATCTTCAATGTTCCTTTTGTAGTCCCTCTAACATCCAATAAATCAAACTGAGAACCTAATTCTTCTCTAGGGGTAATCATCATACCCTCCCTTTTTCTGAAATAATCTCTTCTTGTTACATCAAAGGCCATTGATTCAAGAATATCTGTTGTTTCTTCTTTAAAATCCTCTCCAAACTCCTCAGCAAGCTGATAACAATATAACAACAGATGATCTAATTCATCCAGAGGATTTTTTAAGCTCTTGGAAAATCTTATTTTTTGATCTATAAAAGCTTCCAGGCTTTGATGTCCTCTTGGCAGCTTAGCATCTCCATCAATGGGATCATCAAGACATCTATGAAATAGATAGTAAGCATCTAAAAAATCCCCTCTTGCTTCTCTTGCTCTTTCACTTTCCTTAGGTCCAAACCACTTTAAACCAAATCTGAATCTTGAAACAGTATTTAGAAAATCATGATACTTCATATATCTTCTTCCTTCAGACATCTGTCCGTGCTTTGCAAGTTTAATCTTTTCATAATTTAATACTAAATCAATCATGAGAAAGTTATATGCATCATAATTAAAAAGTTTTTGATATTAAAAAAGTGTACGCAATTATTTGTCTATGAGGGTTGGGGTGTTTAGGAAAATCTCAAAACCTTTGTGAATTCTAATTCTCTTTCCCAGAAAAATATCTTCCTAATTGTTCCACAGCAGCTTTGCCCAAATAAACTTCCTTAGGATAAATAACTAAATGGTTTTGATTTTTTCCAAATTCTTCTGGAGAGATCCAGTGTTTTTTTATTTCTTCTTTCCTGTTAAGAGCATCTTCAAGTATTATTGGAGTATATGTCACAGCTCCAGGAACACTTAAATTAATTATTCCATTTTCATAATTAATAAAAGCATACTCTTTTGCAAGAATACTCATAGAAAAAAGCCCTTCTGGAGGAACAATTAAACTTTCATCTCTCCTAGGAACAGTAAACTGCCCGCCATAAATAACCAACAATGGATCATTGTTTCCTAATGAAGACTTTCCTTCAAATAGAATATAATCTCCTTCTTTCATATTGTTTAACTCTATCAAAGGTCCCAAATACATCAGATCATCTGCACAAATTTCAATTAAATCTCTCATATTGTTTAATAATAATTATTTTTTTAAAAAGTTTATTGAATTCACAAAGGTTTATATTTGAATGGTATTTATAATCTATTATGGATATCCTTAAATTAATAATGAAGAAAGCATTCTGGAAATATAATAATTCTAATCTTCATGTTCAATTATCAGAAAGTGGACTTCATTCAGATTTATATCTAAATACTGATTATATAGTTGCTGATGTTTTATTATTGGAAGAAATAATTAAAAATGTTTTTTCTAAAGAACTTCAAATAAGAAAAATAAAACCTGATTGGATTGTTACACACGCTCCATTTGGTTTGGCTATTGCATATGCTCTTGCAAGAGAAACTGGCGCTAAATTTGCTTATGTAGATAAAAAAGCAGAAGTGTGTAATTTTGATATCCAAAAAGGTGAAAAAGTTATTGTAGTGTGTGATGATCTTTATACTGGTGGGAGTAGCAAGAACGTAATTGAAATAATGAGAAAAATGGGTGCTAAGGTAGAATCCCCTTTATTTACAATAGGTAATTTCTTTAAAACTAAAACACTATTGGATTTAGAAGTTGTATCAGTAATGTCAGAAAAAGGTAACTTATATCCTAAAGAAGACTGTCCAATGTGCAAGGCTGGATCAAAAGCAGTTCTGCCCAGACCAAATTGGAAGAAGTTGATGAAAGGTTAATTCTTTAGTAATTTGATTATTAATGAACTTAATGAACCTACAAAAGATAAAGCTCCAATCAAAATAGAAAAAGCTGATATAATTTCTAAAAAACTAATAAAGAATATAAGTAGCCATGTATTTGGTGTGATTGCAGTTATAGGTGTAAGAAACCACCCTATCATCAATAAAGCTGAAGATAATAAAAACCATTTTCCTTCTTCTTTATAGTTTTTTAATGTTACTGAACCCATAATTGCAGGCATTATAATCAATGCTAGGGATTCTCCAACACTTATATCATCAAGCATCATAAAAAGCCCAAGAACAGTTGAAAACACCAAGATTCCCATTAAAAAAGTTCCAACATTTTTTTTAATCCATTTCATTGAATTCTGCATCCATTCTGGTTCTTTCTTTTGATACCAATAAAAAAGAATAGTAATCAAAATAGCAATTATTAATTTTAGCCATAAAGGTGTGGCTATTATAACTGCATCTATATTTCCTATCGCAGTTGTATTAGTTGTTATGTTAACCATTGTATTGACTCCCTTATTGTTTCTAAGAAAGTTAGTATTTAAATTATTTACTGTAAGGAATTCATTATCAAAGAATATTCTACCATCCAATTAGTCAAAACTTATAAATATAATCATTTGCCTGTGGATGTAGGAGATGTTTAAATTGGTGATGTGTTGAGTAACCATAGCCTTTAAAAAATATATTATATTCTCAATTTATATGATAACTGCAACCTTAGATGTAAATTGTATTAATCTTAATCCTCATGATTATTTAGATAAAATTCATAGTCTAAATGATTCTGGCAAAATAAAATTGTATAAAACAGACACATTAGATTTAGAGCTTATTTATGGAAATCCTCATAAATCAAACAAAGAAAGAATAGTGATAACTAAAAATTTAGATGAAGATAAAGGCGCATTTGTTCTTGGACATTCAAGATTAGGTCATGCTAAATTAGGCTCAGATAAATCTCATGAAGAACAAAGATTAATTAAATCAAAAAAATTAGAAGAAGATCAAGGGGTTGGTTTATGGGGACACACGAGATGGAATCATGGAAAATATGGTACAAAAGAAGATACATATATAGATGAATTCAAATCATTCTTGTTTCCCGATTATGATTATATGAAAGAAACCAATCAAAGAAAAGCTATTAGGGATTGCATCCATTTGAGTACACACAAAGTTAATGGAAGAGATTTTTTTATAACAATTGATAATCACTTTCTTAAAAATAAAGAAGAATTAAAAGAGAAATGGAATATACAAGTTATTTCTCCAGATGAGTTTTTAAACTTACCAGAAATAGAAAAATTATTGAAAAAGTAAATTATTTATACGCTTATTAAAGATGGCTTTTAGATGAGTAAAGAAAAAAATTATTACGAAGTGAGGATGCGTGTTATTGATAGTTTAATCATCTTAGAAAAAATTTGTGATGAAATATTGAAATCATATTTTAATAAAAAAGTAGGCCACTCTACTGTTACAAAATTGTTTAAATTAGGAAATTTAGGAGTAAGAAAAAAGGCTTTACTGGTTCTGCATATCATAAATGAATATGAGGGATTAGGAAAAACACATGACAGGTTAAAGCAAAAGATAATAGAATGTTGTGAAATTAGAAATACAATAGCCCATAAATTACCTTATTCTCACTATAATAAGGATATAATGAATTACTCTGATCCTCCTTCTAGTGAAAAAGCAAATTATTTCCATAAGAAGAGTATTAAACCTTTATTGCATTTAGCCAAAACTTTTGATAACAGCCTTATTGAAATTACAAGTTTATATCTTACATATTTGGATAAGCTGAAAGAAGAAGAAATCTTTGAAAAGGTTAGTGAGGATGTAGTGCAAGTTAAAGTATATCTTAGAAATTATAAGGGGTGGTTTATAGACATTACTGAAATAAAATTAATGGATTCTGAAGGAGATGAATATTCATTATTTGAGTACCCCGAAACTAATTATCCCATAAAAGATTTTGAAAAAGACGTAAAGGATGAAGTGGGTGATTATCTTCAAAATATAAAAAAAATAGATTTAAGCAAAGCATTTATAGAAATTTTTGATGAATTAGAATATATTGCACCAAATGATTAAAGATTAATTCAAAGGATTTATAATCCTAGGACAACACCTCAATAATATGAAAAGATATAGAATCGCAAATTTTGATTTTGATGTAAGAGCAAATTTTTTAACTAGATCTACAAATGGTTGGTCGCAAAAAGCTAAAGATGATTTTGCAAAACAAGTTATTCAAATAAAAGCAGGAATAATACAAGAATATGGGGTGCTTCTAGGTAATGAAAAAATTAAGCGTTTTATTGAATTAGGAATAAAACCATTTTCAATACTTGCATATCATAATTCTTTATTAGATCAAATAAGAAAGGCGTATATTCAAGGAGCATTTTATCCAGCATTAACTAGTAGTTGCACGTTAGGTGAAAGAATTCTTAATCACCTTATTCTAGACTTAAGAAATGAATATGATGATTTTAAAGAAAAACCAGATAAACACCCTTGTAGTGATTGTAAAGAATTTAAAGACTTAAGAAATAAAGGTTTAGTTAAAGTTGAATATGATATTTATTCTTGTAAAGATTGTAGTAATTGGAAGCTTATGATTAACGAATTATCCAAATGGGGTGTTTTTAATGATGAGGTTAAACAAACATTCAAGAAATTATCAAAAAAACGACATAAATCAATTCATTTTAATGAAAAGACAATTACAAAGTTAAAGCAAGAATCATTAGAAACTATCAAATTACTACAAAAAATAATTCAAAAGCTTTTTCCAGCTTTTGGAAGCGAATACTTCATCCCTGCTAAAGGAGAAGCATTTCTTAAAAAAGAACTTGAATCAAAACCCTTTTTTAAAAAATATTATATTCCAAATTCAAAATTAGTTTCACCTTATCATAAAGTTAGATCAGTAAAGCCCAACTTTATAATTGATGATATTCAATTAAAAGATTATAAAGAAATAAGTGATAAAGAATTTATAAAATTACGAGAAGATTTTCAAAAGAAAGGAATTCTCCCCCAACAATAGACTCATTTCGTTTTCAAAGAGTAACTAACAACGTTAAAAGCATAAATTTTATATACCAATCTTCAAAATTATTCACTATGGTTGCAATAACATTGCCAGATGGATCAAGACTTAATTTTAAGAAGGCTACAACTCCAATGGAAGTGGCTGAAAAGATAGGGCCAGGATTAGCTCAGGCTGCTTTGGCTGCAAAAGTTGATGATTCTTTGGTTGATATGGACTATAAGATAGAAAAGTCAGCTAAATTAAGTCTTTTGACTTTCAGAGATAAAGAAGGAAAAGAAATCTTTTCACATTCTGCAGCACATGTTATGGCTTTAGCAGTTAAAAACTTATTTCCAAAAGTTAAATTTGGCATTGGGCCTGCTATTGAAGAAGGATTTTACTATGATTTTGATGCTTCACCTTTTTCTCCTGAAGATCTAGAGAAGATTGAAGCTGAGATGAAGAAAATAGTTAAGAAAGATATTAAATTTGAAAGAAAAGAGATATCTAAAGCTCAAGCAAAAACACTATTTAAAGATCAACCATATAAATTAGAATTATTAGAAGAGATTGAAAGGCCTTCTATCTATACATTAGATAAGTTTACAGATCTTTGTTCAGGTCCACATGTTCCTTCTAGTAAATATATTAAATCATTTAAATTATTAAGATCATCTGGAGCTTATTGGAAAGGAGATTCTACACAGAAGCAGCTGCAAAGGATATATGGGGTTGCATTTTTTGATAAAAAGGATTTACGGAAGCATTTGGTGTTATTAGAAGAAGCTGAGAAAAGAGACCATAGAAAGATAGGCAAAGCAATGGAATTATTTTCTATCCATGATGAAGCTCCTGGAATGCCTTTTTTCCATAACAAAGGAAATTTTATCTGGGAGAAATTAAAAGATTATATGACTGAAGAGATGAGAGCATTAAATTATGAAATAAATAAAACTCCAATTATATTGAATAAATCTTTATGGCTTAAATCAGGGCATTGGGATCATTATAAAGAAAATATGTATTTTACTAAGATTGATGAAGCTGATTATGCTTTAAAGCCAATGAATTGTCCTGGAAATTTACTTGTTTATAAAACAAGACAACATTCTTATCGTGAATTGCCTTTGAAAGCAGGAGAATTTGGATTAGTGCATAGGCATGAACTTTCTGGAGTTTTATCTGGATTGTTTAGAGTTAGAATTTTTACTCAAGATGATGCTCATGTATTTTGTACAGAAGAACAAATACAAGATCAAATAATTGAATTATTAGATCTAGTCAAAAGAGTTTACTCAACATTTGGATTTGAATATAATATTGAACTTTCGACAAAGCCTGACAAGGCAATGGGAGATCCTAAGTTATGGGAAAAAGCAGAGAAAGCATTAGCAGATGCTTTGAAAGCTAAAAAGATTGATTTTAAGATAAATCCTGGAGATGGTGCTTTTTACGGACCTAAAATTGATTTCCATGTAAAGGATATTTTAGGTCGATCTTGGCAGTGCGGAACAATACAATTAGATTTTTCCATGCCTGAGAAATTTGACTTGACTTATGAAAGTGCAAAAGGAAGAAAAGAAAGACCTGTTATGATCCATAGAGCTATCTATGGTTCTTTGGAAAGGTTTATGGGAATATTAATAGAACATTTTGCAGGATGGTTCCCATTATGGATGAATCCAGTGCAGGCAAGAGTCATAACTGTCTCTAATAACTTCAATAAGTATGCTGAAGAAGTTGTAAAAGAATTAAAAGAAGCTGGAATCAGAGTTGATACAAACTTAAGAGCAGAAACAACTGGAAAGAAAGTTAGAGATAGTCAAATAGAGAAAGTTCCTATTCTTTTGACAATAGGTGAGAAAGAAGTTACAGCAAAGACTGTTGCTGTTCGTACAAATAAAAACGGAAAAGTTAAGTTTGGTGTTAAATTAAGTTCTTTAATCAAGAAAATAAATGAAAATGTTGAGAAGAAAGAGATTGAGTTTAAGATTTAATCCCAAGAATCTCTATGATTAAACCACGCAGAGATTCCAGCAATTGCATGTTTTTTCATTCTAGGTCTTAACCCTCTAACTTCTTCTATAGTTTTACCTTGTTCAAATAGTTTTACTACCTCTGCCTTTTCTTTTTGGTACCATTTATGTTTGCTATCTATAAATCTATTCACTTTTCTCTTCTTTTTGATTTTCTTTTCTAAAGGAGTTTCAGTAGTAAACTGACCAGTTTCAGATTCATTCCAAATCCGTTTAACATCCTCTTTAGATACATCTTTTCCAACTCTTGCTCTTAAATAAAGTCCATCCCAGAAAGAATAAAATCTAATTTCAGGCAAAGAACCATTCTTATACCATCTAGAATTCATTATTCCTTCTAAATTATCTTTTTTTATTCCCTCTTGATTTATTTGCTCTACAAAATACTCAATTCTTTTTTGGTAATTTGCTGGAAGTCTTTCTAAAAATTTGTTTGGTAGAAGATCTGATAAGTATAAATCTTTTATTTCTCTTTCAATTGGTTTTTTTTCTTTTTCTTTTTTAGAAGGTTTTTTTCTTTTTTTGGGTTTTGGTAGACTTAATTTACGTCTTTCTTCTTTATAATCATAATTCATTGAATCAAACATGTATGATAGATAAAATTTTTGTATTCTGGTTAAATGTTTATCTAAAATTCTTTTAAATTGTCTTTCCCCCTCGCCTGGATGACTGAATAATTTAAATGTGTCATCTTTGAATTTTAATCTTTTTTTAATATATTTTATAGAATCTGCAACAGGAGATATAGATATTCTATTAAAAGCAAGCAAATCCATATACATATTACCCCTAGTTTGTGATAAGTATTGTAATCTTTGGTGCTCAGAAACATAAGGGGGATCTAAAAAAGCAAGACGTATAGCACATGCTAAAGGTATGTGATTATTACTTGCTTCAACTAAATTTGTTAGAAAATCTCTTTGAAAATCAGAAAGCAAATCTCCTGTAGAACTGATATCATCTAATAAAGATCCATATTCATTAGGGTTTTCTTTTTTTAAATCTTCTTTAAAAAGAGAAGTTTCATTAATTTTTTCTACAGCTTCTATTACATTGCTAGTATCAACTTCTGGAAAATATTTTCTTGTAAAATCAATCATTTTTCTCATAAAACTCAAATTACCCTCTTCACTTGCAACACAAGATAGTCTAAGGCACTCAGAAATAGCATCAGACCTTAAATCCAAGGGATCTTTTTTTACTTCAGATAAATTCTGTTCTTCTTCGATACCCACCATATTGTATCTAAAACTTCGTGCAGCATCAAATATAGCATAACTATCTTTTATTGGTTGTTGTTCTCTTTGTCCATAAACATTAGTTATTAAGATACCTGGAGTTCTAATCATATCATTTCTAGCTATAATTTCTACTATATTTTTGAAGGAATCATTTAATTGGTCTTCAGTATCTAAAGAAATTATATTATAACCTTCATCTCCTTTTTCTATCTGTCTTCTGAAAAATTCCTGATAAGTTATCTTTTCAATATTGATGCCGTGGGTATTCTGATTAAGAACTTCAAACCTTTCAGGATTACTTTCTAATCCAACAATATTTTGGGGTTTAACTCCTAAATTTCTATATATCCACCATTCATGGTTCATTGCCCCCGGTAAACAAACTACTTTAATATCTTTGGCTCTGATAGAAGCCAGATGCTTTCTTGCAAATGCAAGTTGTTCTACTCTTGATAGCTGCTTTATAGGATCATTATATTTATCTTCCATATTGTTGCCCCAATAAGACTATCTAAACAGAACTCTTTTTCATTGAAACAGTAGCAGTGGTTTTTAAACCTTACCCTTTAATGTTGAGAAGAAAGAGATTGAGTTTAAGTTATGATATCAGTATGTAAGCTAATTTGACAACATCTTCAATTGTAGAAAATCCATCAGGAAAATGAATTGCAATTTTATTATTTTGTTTTAGGTGTTCATATGATTGCAAGAAATTTGAATTTCTATTGCCTGCTTTATATTTTTGAAGAGCTGTGAAATATTCTTCTCCAACTAATGCTTTCCATAATACCCCAAGTGCTTTTTTCTCAGCTTTTGTATATGGAGTGTCGGGTTTAAAATTAGGGTCTTTTGTAATTTCTTCTTGATTTATTTTTTCTGTAATCTCTAAGATCCCATCATATCCAATAAAAAATCTTTGACTATAACAATATGTTCCAGCAACATAATTTAGGGTATGGTATCTTCGTACCCAACTATTTAGTAGTTCATTCATTGCTTGAGTGGCCTTTTTACTCATTCCTTTCTTTTTCTCGAAATGAAGATTTGGTGCTAAATCCCCTTCAGTATATGTTCTTTTTAGTTCTCTAATATCCAATTTATAAGAATCAGGTGAACCTTTTGCTAATTTGAACCATGTTGGTTTAATAGTGAATGTATAATCTTTTGACTGGTCTAAAAAATGGAATAAAGTAAGCGCATCTTGTATAGTCTCTCCTGGATAACCTACCATCACAAAAACATGATTCATTATACCTGCATTATGTGTGTTTTGTAGTATATTATGCACATTTAAGTTGTCAACTCCTTTTGTCATTAATTCTAGTGATTTTACTGAAGCGCTTTCAACACCAAACTGAATAAAATCACATCCTGCTTGTGCAAGGAGTTTACAGAATTCCGAATCTGTGAATTTATCCTCAACTCTTGCATAACATGTCCATTTTATATCTAAATCTTCTTCAATAACTTTTTTTGCAAAGCGTTCCATATCTGCTGCAAAGAATGTCTCGTCGACAAAATTGATATATTTGTAACCAGATTCTATAAATTCCTTAATCTCTTCTATAACAGCACCTATGCCTTTGTTCTTTGCAATGAAGACATCTGGTTCTTCTTCTGAACGCATTGCATAACTGTCATAACCATCCATCAGACCGCAAAAACCGCATTTACCATAATTACATCCTCTTTGAAAATTATAGGAGATCGCTGGTTCAGGAGTCCATGCTCTTAAACCATCAAATATTGGTAATGGAAGAGTAGAAATATCTGTTATTGTTTTTAGAGGAGTAGAATGTATTTTATCTTGTTCTTTCCATATTAATTTTTCAATATTTATTCTTGATTCAAATTCTCTACCTTCTCCAATTACTGAAACTAAGTCTGCAAATGATTTATCAGCTTCTAAATAAATAAGATAATCAAAATAGTCAAATAATCTTTTATTCATATTATCATTTTGAAGAAATGTTTCGCGTGCTTTGCTAATGTAATTCCCACCAATGACAACCCTAACACCAGGTATTGCTTGTTTAATCATATTCCCTAGTAAAAAACCAGGTATTGCTTGTTTTCTATCTGTAATTCCAATGCCAACTACTTTATATCCCATTATTTTTCTTAATTCAGGTATTAATTCTTGATCAAAGTAATCAAAGAATAGATTATCAGAAGGATTTTCTAATGCTTTAAGAATTCCTACTCTACTTTGTGTATCATATTGAGGAATGTATTGTACAGTATTTCTCCTTAATAAAAAACGTTCAGATGCTTTTTTGGATATAGTTTCTATAGTTTGTTTTGCTTTTCTGAATTGTTCAAATTTATCAGGAGTGTAAGCTAAAGGATTAGTTAAAACAGCTAATGATTCTTTCGAGTTTGCTAAATCTATTTTTTTAAGGACAAACTCTAATCCTCCAATATTAGCATCTATAATCTGGATTTTTAATTCTTTATATTTTGCATATGCAGCCACTGCAGCTATTCCTGGCTGTAATTCAGTTGGAATATAAGGGGGAGGAAATATTACTAATGCATCTAAACTTGGATTTTTCATTTTCATTTTTCATCTTCTATTTTTTGATTAATTCCCTATACTTTTTTGCCCCATCATCACCATCAGCTTCATTAGCACATTTCAATAATTTTTGATAAGAATTATAATGTTGGTCAAATCTCCTTGTAATAAAGTTCTTTTTTAATGATTTATTCACTCCTTCTATATTTAACAAGAAAGAAATATCTTCTTCATACATTCTGATTGAACTATGAGAATGAGGTATAATAGTAGGCAACAAATACACTAATTCATTATGAAGTAAATCAGCATCATTGCTGCTATATAATTGTTCAATCCTTCCTGCCAATGATTCTCCACTTTCAAAAAAAGCAGTCTGCCAATCATGCAATATATCTGTATAAAACAATATCTTAAACATCCTTTTAAAACATTCTGGATCTGATAGATTTACTCTTTTTAATTCCTTTTTTAGTTCTTTTTCTTCAGTCATTTTTCATCTCCTCCTAATCCTAATTCTTTTAATACATTATCTCTAAAGATTTGAGATTCTTCTTCTCCAACTTCTGATCTTATCTTTGTGCAATATGCTTGGAATTTCCCTACAGGAATGTAAGGAAATACTTTATCACTATTAATTGCCATACGGTAAGCTTGTTTAGTATGTTTCTCAGACTCGTCATTGATCAATTCTTTAAAATGAGGGTACCATGAATCTTCCCTATCTGGCCAATTCCGCATTATTGCCATTTTTCATCTCCTCTGGACATTTTTTATAAAAAACTACAACCAGTTTATCATATTTGAAGGGGTCAACAAAGCCTATAATCCCAGTAGTAAATCCCTCATAACCAACAATTTCATGGGGAAGTATGTGATGATGGCAAACTCCGGACCCTATTCTTTCTCTTCCTTCAGCAACTTTTTCAGCTATCTCTGTGAGCTTTGATTTTTCTTGCTCTAATTGTTTGTTATCAGCAAAAAAATTATAGCCTGTTTTTTCACCACATCCAAAAACATAAACAGCCCTAATTTGGTTTTCTTTAGGGTCTAATCCATATCTCTCCCTTACTCCCTGTCTAAACTCAGCTCTATCTTGGGAATTCGGAATATTTAGGATGTACCCTATATCCTTTGCAGTCCTGTAAAATTCTTTCCACGCTATTCCTGGCATTTTTCTTTCCTCCTCACAACACCTTTTTCAGCATCAACTTCTACTTCTTCATTATCTTTTAGGACATCTGTTGCAATTGAAGTTCCAACTATGCATGGGATTCCTAATTCTCTTGAGATAATCGCTGCGTGGCAAGTTATTCCGCCTTCATTTGTGATTATTGCAGAACATTTCTTCATAATTGGAACATAAAGAGGAGTAGTCATTCCACAAACTAGAATATCTCCTTCTTGTATCTTCTCAAAAGCCTCTTCAGCTCCTTTGCAGACTTTTACTCTGCCTTTAACTTTTCCTTGAGAAGCAACTTCTCCTTTTATTTCAGAAACATCTTCAACTTCCTGTTCAAACTCTTGTTTTATTTTCTTAGCAGCTTCTTCTCCTGAATATGTTTTTAATCCATTGTCTAAAATAACACACATGGCTTGCTCTCTTCTATTAATCTCATCAAGATCAATCTCTTTTCCATCCAGCCATCCAAAGATCTCATCAAACCAAACCCAATCTAATGATTCCCTATCTATATTCAATCTTTGGCTGCATTCATTCAACAATAGATGAGTGCTCCAGAATGTCTGTGTCTGCATTTCTTTCCTATAATCATGGAAAAGAGTATAATTATCAAATAATTCTAATAAATCTAGGATTTCCTGATTAAAATCATATTTTTCAATCAGATCTTTTCTTTGTTTTTTTAGATTTTCAAAATTCTCTGTAATCTCTTTTATCTTTTCTTCAGGATCTCCTTTAAATTCTTTGATTGCATCGATATAATCCTGTTCTGTCTTCTTTCTCATGCTTTCCCAGTCAATAGTTGTCCACCAGTATTTTTTAACCAGCTTCTTGATTTCTGAATCAATGTTTTCCCCTTTTCTGGATTTACTAATTAGCTTAAGAACTTCAATATCTTCATCATTAAGATAGGTTTTGTGTATAGGGGCAGTGAGTTTTGCAACAATTTGGTCGTTATCAATAACTTCTTTTATCTTCTCTCTTAAGTATTCTGCAGGATAGATATCAGCAGCATCGATCTCAGCTCCAGTCTCAGCGTGCATAAATCCTGTTTTTTCAGTATAATCTTTAAACAAGGTAATCAATCCAGAATTACTTAGTTTTTCTAAGTCAATTTCTTTTATTTTTTTAGATAGATCGATTACTCTAAACAATCTTTCTTTGATATCTTTGAAATAAGCTTCTTTTTCTTCTTTTGTCTTGATTTGCCATTCTTCTAATATTCT
>JAZGHU010000022.1:0-21187 GCA_036481345.1 Candidatus Woesearchaeota archaeon | reverse complement strand
TTCCTAACTCTTTTCTCAATCTGCTTGCAAAAACATTCATTGCAGATCTCCCTGCCTTTCTGCTGCTTTATAGTTGCCTTTCCCTTGCATAAATAACATTTCATAGCCATATGAAAAACAGAGTCATATTAAAAACTTCCCTTTAAAAAGCACAAACTTTTTAAAGAAAAGGCACTACTCTACAGTAAAGATAGCATAAAACTATCTTAAAGTGATACTCTTAAAAGAGGTATTTTACAAAAATCAATATTCATAATCTATCACCTCTTTTTCCTGCGCAAACGCACTTTACTGGGCGTTTGCGTGGGTTTAGTAATTCATTTCTAATATGCGCAAACGCACTTTACTGGGCGTGAGGTTTAATAATTATTTTTTCTTATTATCAAATAAATTTCTAAATTTATTTAGAAAGATGCCAAAGGGTCTAGAAGCGACAGCATATATCACAGAACTTGTAGCTACAAATGATCCAACTTCTTTCCAATCTTTTCCAACAACATATTTCACCCAAGGCGCAAGCACAGCATTCCAATATACAATAGTAGCAGAAGTATCAACAACATAGTCTTTTAGATATGTTTTCCAATTTTTTTCTCTTTCTATATCTTCTTTCAATTCAGCATAATATTCTGGATTAAATACTTTCCTACTCAAATCAATAGCAGCAGTATATAATCTACTAGTTGCCACTGTAAAAAGTAAATTCCCCGCTCTTGTTTGAATCATTTCTTTCCATGACATGCCTACCACGAACTTTTCATTAGCACCCAGAACAGGATACCAATACAATAAATTTGCAGAAGTATCTATAGCAAAATCTTTTACTTTCTTAATTAAAGAATTTCTTTCTTTCTCAACAACTTCATCTAAACTCATAGCATACTAGAACTATAATAATTTATAAACCTTCACTAAAATAATCTTGTCTTCTTCCTTTTCTTAACTCCTTTCTTCTTAACAAGCAAAACAGCAAATGCTCCTATCAGAATTCCACCAAGCAATAACATTAATTTCTCACTATCAAAATCATTGATTGCTACAAATCTCTTATTATTATCAAAATAAATATCAAGATTGCTTAATTCCAGAGCATATTCAGCATAGATCAAAGCACTTATTTTATTATCCTCTCTTAGATGCTGTGAATATTCATAATAACTATAACCTAATATTGGAAATACATCTTTCTGCTGCTGCTCAACTATAATTCTTTTAACAGCATTCAGTTTAATGTCAAGAACAATATCTAGTTGTTTATCAGCAACACCTATAACTCCTAATACAACATTTGCATCAGCTTTAACCTTGCTGGCTTTAAACAAACAAAGCTCAAAATTTCCATTTGTATAATCTTCATAAGCAAGAGCTAATTCTTCTTTTGTATTTTTTAATGTAGTTGGAAAATATATTTTAGCATAATTATATCTTTCCTCTGCTTCTGAAATCTTCTTTATGCAGGATTGTTCTAAGATCTCATTATCAAATTTAAACTGCTTTCCACCAACCCCAAAGAAATTGCTCCATGATTCAGCAGAATAAATTCTCTCAATAGCATATGCAAGTTCTGATGAATAATCTTTTTCTTCATCATACAATACTTTTGCTTCTGCAAAAGAAGTCGCAGCATCTTTCAATCTTTCCTTAACAACCATATATGCCTGCAAGTCAGTAAGAGTTTCAACAGGAATCTTATCAACAATCATCTCAAAATTTCTAATATCCTCTTCAACATCATCAATATTATCATATCCATCTAATTTTAATAAAAGTTTTTTATACTTAACATTTGATCCAAAACAATTGCTTGCAGCACTATAATACATCTCTCTTTCAAAAGCCCCCTCTCCTACTTTTTTTAATTCCATAGCAGATTCTTGGTCAGAAATAACATCTTCATCAACTAAGCTAGCATTCAATGCAAGTCCAGAAAATCTTTTTTGTAATTTATCTGTTCTATTACATAGATCCTCTGCAAGATATTTCATTGTATCAACATAATTTTCATCAAGCTCAAGTTCAGGAACATCTTTCTTAAACTCTTTTCCAGTAAAATAATACAATGCTTCTGTCAAATCTCCAACTTCAACAACATCAATGCCAAAATTCTTAGCATAATCAGCAACATCTACTGTCAAATTCAACTCTTCTTTCAAAAATCTCTCTCCTTTTGGTATCAACACAGTTTTAATTCCAACACTAGAAGCAGCTTCTATTTTTGCTGTCAATCCTCCTACTGGCCCAATAACCCCTCCTGAATTAATTGTTCCAGTCATAGAAATACTATCATCAACCTTAATATCCTCCAATATAGCTACAGTCAAAATAGCAATAGCAGCTCCTGCACTTGGTCCGCCAATAATCGGGCTGTCAGCATTTATTGCATAGAAAAAATCATATCTGCTGCAATCTCTTTCAAGATAATCACAAGCAATATCTTTTGCAAATCTAGTACTGATCTGAGTATCCATCTTTGACAATGGAACAGTCTCAATAAACACCCTTCCTTTCCCAGGAACAACTTCTAAATACAAGTCAGCAGCACTCCCTTCATTATTAGCTTCTCTAACAGCCAATAATTTCATATGCCCTTCTCTTGCAGAAACTAAAGGAAAAACTAATAAAAATGCAATAAACAGCAAGAATAATTTTTTCATCATCTTCATAAATTTTTTATACTATTAAAGCTTTGCGATTCACGGTGATAATATGGAAAATATAACTTATGAAGAATTTACAAAACTAGATATCAGAGTTGGAACAATCAAAGAAGCAAAAGAACATCCAGATGCAGACAAACTTCTGATCTTAAAGATAGATGAAGGCAAAGAAGAACTAAGACAATTAGTTGCAGGAATCAGAGAACATTACAACATTGAAGAATTAATAGATAAGAAAATTGTTTTCTTAGCAAACTTAGAGCCAAAAGAACTAAGAGGAGAATTATCACAAGGAATGATATTAGCTGCAGTTGATGGAGAACAAGTTGTTTTGCTGACAACTGATAAAGAAATCCCAAACAATGCTAAGATTCAATAATTAGCGAATCTTATCATAATCAACACTTATTTGTCTATTTTTTTCTATATCTATACCATAGACTCTTCTTCCTAATCTTGTAATCTTCATAAATTTAGCTCCAGCTCTGACAACATCCCCTACTTTAAGATTATACAATCTAAACAACATAGTAACTCTATATACTCTTTTGCCAGATTGCTTGTTAACAGTATGTAGTTTTTTGCTTATTTTGGTCTGCCCTCCAAATCTTGTCTGCAGATCATTCCCAATATGTCTCATAATCTTCTGGCTGCTAAGATAAAAATCATACCCATTCCTAACTTTTATCTGTTTAGCTATGAACATTCTTTTCTTATTTTCAATCATCTTCCTAGCAACTTTTAAAATTGCCTTAGTTGGATTTCTGATCTGCAATATCCCTTCGTAATAATTATTAGCTACAGGTTTTCCTTTATCATTCCTATATTCCATACCCTTGATAAAAAGCGATAGGTTTATAATACTTTTGTAGTTCTAATTAAAACATGAATAAGCAAGAATTCAAGAAAATTCTTAAGAAAATTTGGTGGTTTATTTGGGAAGACAACAGCATATGGAGCTGGATTGTCAATATCATTTTAGCATTCATTCTTATCAAATTTGTTGTCTATCCTATCATTGGATTAACATTAGCAACATCCCACCCAATTGTAGCTGTTGTTTCAGGAAGCATGGAACATGATGGAAGTTTTGATGATTGGTGGGAATCAACAGCATTATGTGATAATGTAAATTGTAACCAAGCAATTTATTATCAAGGATTTGATATAACAAAACAAGATTTCCTTGAATTCAAATTCAAAAAAGGATTTAATAAAGGAGATATAATGGTTCTAAAAGGATCAGCTCCAGAAAAGATCAAACCAGGAGATGTACTTGTTTTCAAATCAACAAGACCCGATCCAATAATCCATAGAGTGATAAAAACAGAATTAAAAGATGGAACTTATTACTTCCAGACAAAAGGAGATCATAATCAAGCATCATTTTCTTCACTAAAAGAGATTGAAATTAGTGAAGATAGAGTTATAGGAAAAGCTATAGCTCGTGTCCCATATCTAGGCTGGATTAAGATTGCAGCAGTAAAAGTATGGACAATAGCAAGACCAAGGTGATCAAATAATGTTATTTTGCCAAAAATGCGGCTCATTAATGAAGCCACAAACAAAATCAGGAAAAAAAGTAATGACTTGTAGCTGTGGCTTCAAAACAACTGAAGTAGAAGATACAAAAATCACAGAAACAGTAAAAGATGACAAGCCAGATCTAGCTGTTATTGAACAAGAAGCAGAGACACACCCATTAGTAGATCAAGAATGCCCTAAATGCAACCATGACAAAGCATACACATGGGAAATCCAGACAAGATCATCTGATGAACCAGCAACTAAATTCTTCAAGTGTGAAAAGTGCAAACACATATGGAGGGATTATAATTAATCCTTCTAGTTACATAAAAAACAACAAACTAAAAATTCTTGTTAAGCCTTCTTCCCCTAAGAATGAAATAGTTTCTTATAACGAGGAAAAACAAGTACTAAGAGTAAACATCAAAGCACAGCCAGAAAAAGGCAAGGCAAACAAAGAAGTAATTAATTTCTTCTCAAAATTATTAAAAAAACAAGTAACAATTATCAAAGGAAAAACATCTAAGCATAAAATATTGAAAATTTCTTAGCTTATTCTGCTTCTTCCTCTTCTTCATCAAAATAATTTGTTAATTCTTTGCAGTATTTGCCTGCTGCATAACTTATGCCTGATTTTGTCATTTTTCATTCACCTTCTTTTTTATTTTTTTAGATAAAAGGGATAAAAGGCCACCTCCTGCCCTCTCCCAGTGTATCTAAACACCTTTTTCCTGCTTAAATTTGAGTTTCTTTTTTCTCAGTTGTTACTCTTCCACCTTGCCACTGTCCTCTGTATAGGTTAGTCTTTCCATCAACTTTGAAAAACAAAGCATGAGCAACTCTTGCCCCTAATTCAATTTCAACTTCACAATTTCCAACATTTGCAATAGCAAAAGTAAGTCCTCCCTTATACCCTGGAGAACAATTTCCAGTAACCATAGTCATACCACTTCTAAAAATTGTAGTTCGTGGTCTGAACAACACAACAATATCTTCAGGAGTGTTTACATTCTCTATAGTTTTAAAGAGATAATAACTCCCTGGTTTGAAAGTAAAGCTAGTTCTTTTTTCAGGATCATATTTGGCAACAGATTTAACATCAGGGGTATCCCTTTCCTCAACTCCTAAAAAACTCTTGCCTTCTAATTCAAAAATTTCACCAATTCTCAAGTCAAAACCAGCACCTTCAGGATTATTAAGTTCTCTGTCGCATAGATTTTCAACTAGTTGAACATCGTTCACCATTCCTAATAGTTTGTCAACCCCCAGTATCATTGTATGACCTCGTCGATATCAAATCTTACAATCTTTTAAAAGAAAAACTCATATTTAAATAATATCAATCTAGAAAATATATAATACAAACCGATACCACTCCAAAGAGTACAATCACATTCCGCCAATGCCACCTTTATCCATTCTAAACAAAGGTTGCAATTTCTTCTCAACAATCCTCAGACTGTCAGCTTTTATCTTAAAATTTAATGTGTTAAAACTTTGAGTTAAGAATGTAATATTCCAGACATGCTTTTTATCCAATGTCTGCAATATAGCAATTATTTTCGTAGGAGATTCAGTTACATACTCCTCTTTTTGCGTACTAACAGCAAGAGTTACAGCATCTGATAAATCATGCTTAATCTTGTCAACATCAATCTTTTCAACAGCTTTCTTCTCCTTCTGCAAGACTTTATCTTCAGGCTCGATGGTTATCTTTTCTCCAATATTAAAAGAAGTGACTTTCTCATGTTTCTTATTATAATAGCCTATCTTCCAATCATCTTCCTTGTCTTCCACAACCATCATTGCATAGCTCAAATAAGTTTCAGGATTTTGCTTTTTCCATTCTTTAAATTCTTGAGATTTCTGCAGAACTTTAAAAGCTTCTTTAAATTGTTTCATAAATTTGCTTAATTAGCTAAGCTTTATATATTTTTTCCCATCCTATCTTCTTATGGTACGATCAGCACTAAAAAAACTCTTAGAAAAACAGCATTATGCATTTATTGGAGATAATTCTGCAATAAAAATATGCACTTGGACAAAAAGATCTTTATTAGATGAAGATGTATGCTATAAAGAAAAGTTCTACAATATAAAATCACACAGATGCTGCCAAATCTCAACTACTATTGGCTATTGTCAAAATCGCTGCATACTCTGTTGGCGCCCAATTGAATATACAGAAGGCAGCAAGATGAAAAAATATGATTCTCCAAAAGAATTGATAGATAAAGCAATCCAAGCTCAAAGAAAACTATTATCTGGATTTGGGGGAAATGAAAAATTAAACAAAAAGAAATTTCAAGAAGCCCAAAATCCAGATCAATTTGCAATCTCCTTATCTGGAGAACCATTATTATACCCAAAACTTGGAAAATTGATAAAAGAAATAAAAGATCGTAAAGCAACAGCATATGTTGTCACAAATGGACTTCTTCCAAACAAATTAAAATCATTAAAACCACTTCCAACTAATCTTTACATTTCAATTGATGCTCCAAATGAAGAATTATTTAAAAAAATTGATCAATCAAAAGCAAAAAACGCATGGAAAAAACTAAACAAATCTTTAAAGATATTATCAAAACTAAAAACAACTACTATCTTAAGGATAACTTTGATAAAAGGACTTAATGACATCAATCCAGAGCAATATGCAGAATTAATAAAAAAAGCAGATCCAAAATTCGTTGAAGTCAAAGCCTACATGTGGGTTGGTGCATCACAGCAAAGATTAGACATCAAAAATATGCCAATACATTCAGAAGTAAAAGAATTCTCAAAAGAAATTCTAAAACATCTAAAAAATTACAAACTTAAAGATGAGAAAAAAGAATCAAGAGTTATTTTATTAGCTAAGAATCAATAATAGTCCATTTACCTTTTTGTTTTTTAACAGGAAGATTTGCAAGAGGATCTGTTCCAAAATATTTCCAAGCTCTCATTCTTTCATTTTTATAAATTCTTGCTTGTCTCCAATACTCTCTTTTATCTTTTTTAAACAACTCCTTATGAGTTGCACAAAAATGATTATACAATTTACATGCTACTCTATCCACACTTGCACTATTTCCTAACTCCATTATATCACTATAACTTTTCCCTTATACCCGGGATTAATAACTTTGGTTTTTCCAATTTTGTCCTGTCCAATACATTCATGCAAATGTCCAGAAACAGATAAAACAGGTCTGAACTTCTCAATAAACTTTCTATAAGATTTATTTCCAGCATGCTCTTTATAGATTTCATCAATCTTTGTTTTATATGGGGGAGCATGAGTCACAAGAACAACTTTATCTTTTTCTTTGATCATATTCCTGAATCTTTTGACATTTTTCTCAAAACTTTTGTCTCTAAAACTAAATCCACCGCCACCCCAACCAATAAACAGATAATTACTCAATCTAAATGCACTTTTATGGATATATTTACAGTTCTCAAACTTTCTGCAGTCCTTTCTCAACTCTTCAGGATCTTCATGATTTCCAGGAATAATCAAAACAGGCTTTCCAATCTTATCCAATCTTGAAAGAATTTCTTTTTGCTCTTCCCCAAATATTGTAAAATCTCCAGCACACACAATGACATCAACATCACCTTTTTTTGCTCTAGAAACAATACTTCTTAATCCAGCCTTGCTTCCATGCAGATCAACAAATGTTAGGACTTTCATTTTTGACCTCCAAAAATGAAAGTCTGAAAGTTTTGATTCACCAAAACCTTGAATGGCTTTGCCATTCTTTGTTGCGTAGCTAATTTCTTTAGTTTCATATCAACATCCTCAAAAATAAGATAACAACACCAGCAACAAAAGGTATTATAATATTATCATCAACAGGCTTTCTTCCAACTTTCAGCCCAACACCTTCTGCAATCATAGCAGCAACAGCTGCCGGCAATGCCACATACCAACTTACAAAAATCAAAGCTCCTAAAAATCCGGCAATTGCTCCAGCAATACTTCCTTCAATGTATTTTTTCTTATTAAATGGGTGTTTTAACTTGCCATATTGTCCAATCAAAGGAGCAATAGAATCTCCTAAAGCTAATATAATCAAACTAGCCATTGCAACATCCTTTGGAAATATCAGCAATGAAATAAAAACTCCAACAGCATACCAAACATTTCCTTTGATAGGAAAAGTCTTTAGATCTTTTGGTCTATCCAGCTGTTTCAAAATATCATATAAGATAGGAATTTTATATTTTTTGAAAATCAAAGAAAGTAAAATATATGCTCCTATTAAGGCTGCAGCAACATAAACAGTTAATATGTCAAAATAAATCAGTACAACATAAAGTACACCTCCTAAAAGATGCACTATTTGTCTTCTATTTTCTAATGCAGATAACATCATTACACCTTAATAAAAACACTCCAAATACCATTACCAAATAAACTAATCAAAGTTATAATAATTCCTGCAATCAACACCCCTATAATAGAAGCAATCAAATAATCTTTAAATTCAAATCCAAGCAAATAAGCCCCTAATCCTCCTGAAATCACTCCAGAACCAGGAAAAGGAACCCCAATAAATAATGCTAATCCTATATGCCCATATTTTTTAATGTATGGCTTTACTTTTTTCTGGGTTTTTATAACCATTTTCTTATATACTTTATCAACAGATTTTATCTTCAGAAACAGGTTTAAAATATGATGCAAAAAAAACCACACCAAAGGAACTAACAACAGATTAGCAACAACACAGACAAAAAACACCAATATCCAATTCATCCCTAATACAAAAATACCATAAGGTATACTTGCCCTTAATTCTAGAAAAGGAGCCCAAGTCATCAATATTAATATTATTATTTCTTCAAGCATAGAATTATACAATATGCACTCATATATAAATGTTTTATTTCAAGAACTCTATAGCTTCTTCAACAGAAGCATCATTGAAAATTATACTTCTAATTGCAGCAGTCATCTTCATAGGGCTTTCATGCTGCCAAACATTTCTTCCAATTGCCATTCCAGAAGTACCGGTTGCCATTATATCTTTAATCCTTTCTAAATTTTGTTTGTCAGGAAGTTTAGGACCCCCAGCAACAGCAATAGGTACTTTTCCAGCACATTTCACAACCCATTTATAATCTTCTGGCTTTTCATTATATTTTATTTTAAGTAAATCAGCACCTAATTCTAATCCAGCTCTTGCAGAATAAGCTAATATTGATGTATTCATCTCATCTGTAACATATCTTCCTCTTGGATACATCCAAGCAATAACTGGCAACCCATAATCATGAGCCTCTTCTTGTAATTTAGAGAAATTCTCAAAAATTTCAGGTTCTAAAGGACTTCCAACATAGATAACATATCCAACAGCACTAGCTCCAAGGTCAACAGCTTTTTTAACAGAACAAATTTGATTTCCAATAGGAAATCCTCTGCTTAAACTAGTTTTTCCATTTAACTTAACAACCAATGGAATCTTTTTATGATAATTTTCATGATACTTTTCAGCAACACCTTTAGTACAGATAAAAGCATTATAATTTCCATGGATTGCAATATAAATTACATAATTAGGATCAACATTACGCTCATCTAGATCAATAGGACCATGTTCTAGTCCTTGATCATAAGCAAGCATTAATGTTTTATTGTCTGTAAATAACTTTTTAATATTTATTCTTTTCATGCTTCTTCTCCATAATTAAAAAATAAAAAAAAGAAACTTCAAGGTTCCCTTGAAGTATGTTGAGCTTGACTCAACTTTATTGTTTAATCTTGTGCTAATGCAACTACTGTCTTTAATGCAACTACAATTGCAGCAGGACTCACAAAGACGATTATATTTCCTAGTATTGTTGCTAATCCAATCCAGATTGTAAGAAGAGACTGATAACTTACAGAGCTAGCAATCATCAAAGCCAATACGGCCACTAAGAATTTAGTTGTTTCCTCTCCTGTTACATTCATCAATCCTACAACTACTCCTAATATAACTAATATCCATATAGCAATTTCTCCCCTAAGCTGAGGAATAAATGCAATCAAAACAGCTAGAACAATACCAGCAATAAAAGAATAATGTCCTGCTTTCTTCATATCATCCTGTTTCTTCTTTTTAGCCATCTAATTCACCTCTTTTATGATTAGAATAGGTTATTCTACAGAATACTTCTATTTAAGCTTTTCTCAAAAAAATAGAATAAATAAAAAAGAAAAAAAAATTTACTGCTTACTCAGCAGCAAATCCATAAACCGCTCTTAGTCCAACAACTAATGCTGCTGGCGCAACTACTAATACCACATCTCTAACAACAGCTACTAAGATATCTCCTAGTGGACTAAACAACGTATTAGCATTAACTAATGCTGCTGCTCCTGCTGTTACTAGTACTGCAATAGATGCTACCAAAAATGGCTGAACTTCTTTAGCAGCTATATTTACAAATCCAATGATAAGACCTAATACTAATAGTAATAATACTAGCCATAAATTAGTACCTAGAGCTTGTCCTACACCTTCAAGGATTCCCATAAGAACTGCTAATAGAGCACCGATAATAAATGCCCATTTTCCTACTGCGCTTGCCATGTTTACACCTCTCCTATTTTTTTTAAAAAAATCGAGACTCAAATCAAAACTGGCCAGTCTCAAGCATATTTCAGAGATACAACTATTTAAATATATCGTCAATTAAGATATATTATCAAGAATTTCATGTGCATTAAGCATATTCAAACTTCTAGAAATCTTTTCCCACTTTTTTCCAGCTTGAGATTTAAATATTGTTAATAAATAATCTTTTTCTTCATTACTTATTCTTGCTATCTTATCAACCATAACTAGACCATAAGGATAACCAGGAAAAACAGCATCATTTGCATTTGCTCTTAACATTCCTAAAACTTCATCAACCTTTTCTTTATTATTAATATCAAATTCAAAAACATAATTGCTATTTCTATTCAGTTTAACAACAAAACTTTCTCCAATATTATAATACCACTCTCCTTCTTTCTTCAATTGACTCAAAATACATTCTCCATCTTCTACTAATTTGCTTGTTTTTGCCAAAGCTGCAATAACTTTGTCTTTTTCAAGCAATCCCTTCATCCTTTCATCCTCTCCTTTTATCATTGTCTTCAAACTCCCATCTAAAACAACTTTATTAGAATCAATTCTGCCAGCCAGATCAATCTCAGCAAACCTTCTGATTATTCCTCCTACTTTACTAATTGAAGCTCTTTCTTTTCCTTCTCTGATTGTTTCATCAAAACTATTGATTTTAATTCCCTCAACTCCCTTTCCTTTGACTGTAAAAACTTCAGTTTCATACTCATCTCCATTCATACTGATCAAAACAAAAAATTCTTCAACAATTGACTCTTTTTTCTTATTATCCTCAAAAATCAATCCAGCAACCCTGATGAACTGCAGGGAAAAATTAGCTGCTTTTAGCAGTTCTGCCTGTCCGCCATCGACAAAAGCAATTCTTCCTTCTCCAACTGATTTCACGTCGACAAATCTACTTTCATCTATTGAAATTTCTTTGCTCAAAACTTTATTTTCTATAGAATCAATGATCTTTGAAAAAATCTCTTTAACCATCCTTAAAATTAGCTAAAAGCAAAGGTTTTTAAATATTTTATCACTCCGCAAAATCTATGTACGAATTAATCATCACAGAAAAGCCTGCAGCAGCAAAAAAAATAGCAGATGCTCTTGCAGACACTAAAGCAACAAAAGAAGTTTACATGAGGAAAATTCCTTTTTACCGTCTAACTCATGATGGAAAAGAAATAATCGTAACTTGTGCAGTAGGTCACTTATACGGGCTAGCTGAAAAAAAGAAAAATGGATGGACTTATCCTATTTATGATATAGAATGGAAACCCTCTGCAGATATTAATAAAGCTGCAAAATTTACAAAACAATATCTAGCTTCTATTAAAAAATTAGCAAAAGGCGCAGATGAATTTACAGTTGCAACAGACTATGATATTGAAGGAGAAGTTATTGGATTAAACGTAGTAAGATTTGCTTGTGGAAAAAAAGATGCAAGCAGGATGAAATTCTCTACTTTAACAAAAGAAGATTTGATTGAAGCATATGAAAAAAAATCAAAAACATTGGATTGGGGACAGGCAAATGCAGGAGAAACAAGGCATAAACTAGATTGGTTTTATGGAATTAATACTTCTCGTGCTTTAACAGCTGCAATAAAAACAGCAGGAATGTTCAAACTAATGTCTTCTGGCCGTGTACAAGGGCCTACTTTAAAGCTAATTGTAGATAAAGAAAAAGAAATTCAAGCTTTCAAGCCAGCCCCATACTGGCAAATTCAATTATTAGGAGAAAAAAATAAACAAACTCTTGATTCCTGGCATGAAAAAGATAAATTCTGGGAAAAAGATGAAGCTTCTACTATTTATAATAACATTAAATCAGAAAAAACAGCAAAAATTAAAGATGTTCAAAAGAAAAAATTCAATCAAGCCCCACCTAATCCATTTGACTTAACTTCATTACAAATAGAAGCATATAGAACATTAAGAATCTCTCCAAAAAACACATTAGCAATTGCTCAAGACCTTTATACAGCAGGATACATATCTTATCCAAGAACATCATCCCAAAAACTTCCTGCAAAATTAGGATTTAAAAAAATAATTGAAGCATTATCTAAAGCATTCCCAGAAGAAACAAAAATTCTATTAAAAAAATCATCTTTAATACCTAATGAAGGAAAGAAAGAAGATGCTGCTCACCCAGCTATTTATCCTACTGGAACAACTCCTAAATTAAAGGATAAAATGGTTATGAATATTTATGAATTAATTACAAGAAGATTCTTAGCAACATTTGGAGATCCTGCAACAAGAGAAACAATGAATATTAATATAGCTTGTAAAGGAGAAATCTTCTTAACAAAAGGTACTACAACTATTATTCCTGGATGGCATTTACTTTATGGAAGATTCACTCCAGCAAAAGAAGAAGAACTTCCTGCAGTAAATAAAGGAGATGAATTAAAAGTTAAGAAAATTGAATTACATGATAAAGAAACTTTACCTCCAAAAAGATATACTGATGCTTCTATAATCAAAGAATTAGAAAAAAGAGGATTAGGAACAAAAGCAACAAGAGCTTCTATTGTAGATACATTATTCCAAAGAGATTACATTGGAGGAAAACCAATTGAAGCAACAGGATTAGGAATGAGAACAATATCAACATTAGAAAAACATAATCCTAGAATTATAGATCAAGAACTTACAAAACATTTTGAAGTAGAAATGGAAGAAATTAGATCTGGAAAGAAAACTTCTGAAGATGTTATTTCTGAAGCTAAGGAAATCCTTAACAAAATCATGGACCAATTTAGAAAAGAAGAAAAAGAAATAGGTAAAGAATTATCTGTTGCTCATAAAGAAACAAGAGATGACTTATCAACTCTAGGTCCTTGTCAAAATTGTAAAGATGGACTTTTACAGATTAGAAGAGGAAAATTCGGAATGTTTATTGCTTGCAATAAATATCCAGATTGTAAAACAACTTTCTCTCTTCCAGCTAATGCTTTATCTAAGCCAGCAAAAGAAATCTGTGAAGTTTGCAATCATCCAAAAATCCTAGTTATCAAAAGAAGAAAGCAGCCTCAAAAAGTCTGCATCAATCCAAAATGTCCATCTAAATTAGAGGGATATGCTCCTGAGAAACTAAAAGAAATGGAAGACATTGAATCAGGAAAGTTAGTAAAAGAATGCCCTAAATGTAAAGTTGGACATCTTAAAGTTAGAAAATCAGTTTATGGTTCTTTTATCGCTTGTGATGCATATCCAAAATGCCGTTACGTCGAAACATTAGATGACGACAAAAAAGATTACAAGAAAAAAGATTTTAAGAAAAAGAAATCTTCTTAACTCTTTCTTTAACATATTTTTCTTTAATTAACTTTTTTAACAATAAATTAGCATCTCTAAATTCTCTTTTAACTTTTGCAATTAATCTTCCTTTGACAACTTTAGAATTTCTATACATTTTCTTGAATTTCTTAGCATGATTCTCAATCTTAATAGGCGGCCCTTGCTTAACAACAAAAGAATCTAACTTTTTAGAATCAACATCATACCAAAGATAAGCAAACTTTCCTTTATCCCAATGCCAGCCATAACCTTTTACTTTGAAATCCTTCTTCAATAATTCTTTATTCAAGAAAGTAACAACTTTCAGAACTTTACTTCCAACAACATCTTCTTTCCCTCTTAAAACTTCAACTTTTAAGACAGTTCCTTTTAATCTATCAACATCTAATTCTTTGATTTCAAAATATTTTTTACTTGGTTTCTTAACAAAATGCTTGCAGTAATCAATAAAATGTGAATATTTCTTTTCATCCAAAGCAGCAGCTGCATTTCTATCTTTTTGAACAGGATCAATCAAGATCATAGGGCCTTGCTGCTTGCTTTTATTGATATTAAACAAAACATCTTGTTTATTTCTATAATATTTTTCAATATCAATCACTGTTTTCTCTCCCCACTTACTAGCATTCCTTACTAATCCTAAAAATCCCTTATACTTAATAGTCAAGATCTCACACATATATCCTGAAAATCCTTTGATATAACTCTCTGCTCCATAAACTCCAATAGCTTTGCAGAATTTCTTTGTCAATCTAATCTCATCAGCATATTTCTTATGCTTTCCAACCCACACTGCATGCAACGGACTGACATCAGTTATATTAATAGCATTCTTAGAATTTGTAATCTTCAAAATTGGAACAATTTCAAAGGTAAAATTCTTTTTGTGAACTTGAAAATAATCTCTGCTTCCATGCAATCTTTTAATTTTAGGAAAGATCTTCTTCAATCTCTTCTCTAAAATATCAGAAAGCTTATCACTTTTATCTTTATATTTGTTATAATCATACTGGACAAAAATATCAGCATCATGAACATCGCTCAACCAAGTTTCTTTTGCTCCTGACCCACCTAAAACAGCTTTTCCTTCTTTTAATCCTTTGTTTAGCTTATCAACAAACTCTTTAATCATTCCTTTGACTTCTTTCTCCTCAGTTTTAGTTGGCTTAATGCCTTCAAGAACTTCTTTAAGCAGTTTCATATCAAAAACTAACCCCCTTTCCTTTATTAAAGTTTCTGCTAAAACAAAAACTTAATAAATCATTCCTTCCAATTATTAAAAAAGAGGTGTATTAATGGAAATAGATCAAACATTATTGACTGTAACTTATATTGGTGTTTTACTTCTTATTGGTTTATTATCTTCATTAATAGCAAGAAAATTAAAAATTCCTAATCTACTATTATTGCTTGGAGTAGGTATGATTCTTGGCATGATCAAATACAAAGGCGAACCAATAATCTCTTTTGATCCAATCTTTTTGACATCTATTGCAGTTATCACATTAGCAATGTTGGTCTTTGATTCAAGTTCAAAATTCAAATTTAAAGATTTTGATTCAATGTCGGCCAATGCATTACAGCTTTCAGTAACATTTCTTTTCTTGAACATGATTATCCTTTCTTTCATAACTTATTACTTATTTAAGCCAGCATCTATTTTACTAGCTGTTATGTTTGCAGCAATAGTTTCAGGAACAGACCCATCATCTACAATGATGATATTGGCAGGAGCAAAATCAAAACTTTTTGAATTATTAAAAGTAGAAGCAATCCTCAACACACCATTGATTGTTCTTATACCATTTTTGCTTATTGATGTAATGGAAAATGTTACAGGCGGACCAATTTTAGAAATATTAACAAGTCAAGCTTTGCCTTTTGCCCAGCAATTTGTTGTAGGCATTGGAACTGGAATCTTAATTGCTCTTATCTTCTTCAGATCAATGAAAAAATATTATTCAGCTACCCTCTCCCCATTAGCAATGATCACAGCTTCCTTGTTAACATACGTAATAGCAGAAACATTAGGTGGAAATGGTGTTTTAGCAGTAACTACAGCAGGATTAGTCTTTGGAAATCTCTATCATATAAAACACCTACAACTTTTACAGAAATTTGGAGAGATATTTGCAGAAGTCTTTGAAATAATTGTTTTTATACTGATAGGTTCTATAATCAAGATTCCATGGACAGCTTCATTTTTGATCCCAGCAACAGCATTATTCATTGCTTATCTTGGAGTAAGATTTGTTGCAGTTGATTTAGTAGCTAAAAAAGGAGAATACTCTCTAAAAGAAAAAATATACATGACCCTTAACACACCAAAAGGAATAGCTGTTGCAGTTGTTGTTTTCTCATTAGCAACAAGAGCAGTTGTAGGAATGGACTTAATTCTTGATTTGGTATTATTATTCATGATTTATTCAATAGTAATCTCAACAATAGTAACTCGTTTTACTAAATATTTTACAAAAGTAGATATTAAAATAAGTGAAGAACAATGAGGATCCTATTTGGACATGCTGGTTTTGGAGGCTTAGGCAATTTAGAAGGAGTTGAACATACTAAAAAGCTTGGCTTAGATGCAATGGAAGTTGCTTTCACATATGGGGTTCGTATGTCTAATGCAACAGCTAAAGAAGTTGGAGATTTAGCTAAAAAATTAAAGATAAAACTTTCAGTTCACGCTCCTTATTATATTAATTTAGCATCAAAAGAAAAATCAAAACTAACTGCTTCTAAAAAAAGAATTCTTCAAAGCTGTGAACGCGCTCATTATCTAGAAGCTTCTCCTGTTGTTTTCCACGCTGGATTTTATCAAGGAAGAAATCCTGAAGATGTTCACAACATGATTAAAGATCAAATTAAAGATTTACAAAAATCAATTAAAGAAAAAGGTTGGAAAGTAAAATTAGCTCCAGAAACAACAGGCAAGCCATCCCAATTTGCAGGATTAGATGATTTATTAAGATTAAAAAAGGAAACTGGTTGCTCAATCTGTGTTGACTTTGCTCATCTCTATGCAAGAGCACAAGGAAAAGTAGATTATGATGAAATTATGAAAAAGATTAAATCACTTTCTCACATTCATTGCCATTTCTCTGGCATTACTTTTGGACCAAAAGGAGAACGCTCTCATAAACTAATGGACAAAAGATTTTTCATGCCTTTAGCAAAAGCAATTAAAAAAGCAAAACTAAAATCCATAACAATTATAAACGAATCTCCAGATGTATTTGGAGATGCAGTTAAAATGAAAAAATGGTTAGGAAAATAATCTTAGATACAAACTTTTTATTGATTCCATCACAGTTCAATGTAGATATATTTGCAGAGATTGATAGAATCATGCTTGACAAGTATCAAATCTTTACTTTAGACAAAGTAATTGATGAATTAAAAGTATTAACAAAAGACAAAAAACAGAAACAAAGAGATAAATTAGCTGCAAAGCTTGGATTAATGCTAGTAAAAGCAAAAAAAGTCAAAATTCTAAAGACAAAAGCAGGAAATGCTGATGATATCTTAGCAGAAATCAAAGGATACATCATTGCAACACAAGATATGGCTTTGAAAAGAAGAATAAAAGGCAAAAAAATAGTACTTAGACAGAAAAAAAGAATAATTCTAGTATAAATATAGTAAGTTTTATAAATGCCCTCAAAATACAGGAATAATATAAAATGTTCTATAAAACTAAAATAAAAGATCACATTAGAGTACCACCAGCACTTTTCAATTTAAATAGAACAGATGCTGTTTTAAAGCAGATCAAAGCAGAATATGATGGCTTTATATCAAAAGATTTGGGAATTGTAATAGATGTATCCCAAGTAGCTGATATAAGAGAAGGAATTATAATTCCAGGAGATGGAGCATCATACTATGAAACAGAATTTGAATTATTAACATTCAAGCCAGAACTGCAGGAAGTTGTTACAGGAGCAATAAAAGATATTGCTGACTTTGGAGCCTTCTTTACATTAGGCCCAACAGATGGTATGATCCATATTTCACAAACAATGGATGATTTTGTAAGCTTTGCAAAAGACAAGGTTTTGACTGGAAAAGAATCAAAAAGAGCATTAAAAGTTGGAGATAAATGCAAAGCAAGAATCATTGCAGTTTCATATAAAGATCCAACAAATCCAAAGCTAGGATTGACAATGAGACAAACAGGCCTTGGAAAAGTTGAATGGATCAAAGAAGATAATCAAAAAGGAGCTCCTAAAGAAGAAAAAGAAGAAAAGAAAGAAGAAAAGAAAGAAGAAAAGAAAGAAGAAAAAAAGGAAGCTAAAAAGAAAAAATAGACAATGGTAAAAAGAAAAGTTTGCAAAAAATGTAAAATGTTTGTTAATGGAAACGAATGCCCTAATTGTAAAGGCAACCAATTCTCAACAAACTGGCAAGGACGTATTTCAATTACTGATCCTGAAAAATCTTCAATAGCCAAAAAAATAGGTATTAAAGTAAAAGGAGAATATGCAATTAAGGTAAGATAAAATGGCTATGAAAATTATTTCTCAAACAGAACAGCCTTTGCTGTCTAGAACACAAGTTACTGCTCACATTATTTTTGAAGCAGCTACTCCATCTAATGAAGATGTTGCAAAAGAAATAGCAAAGCAGACAAAAAAAGATGTAAAATTAGTTGTAATTAAAAAAATTAATACTCATTACGGCTCAAAAGAAGCAGATGTTGATGCTTATGTTTATTCTTCAGAAGAAGAAATGAAAAAAGTTGAGCCTCAACCAAAGAAAAAAGAAGCTAAGCCAGGAGAAGCACCAGCTCCAAAAGCTGAAACAGCACCTGCAGCTGAAGCAAAGCCTGAGGCTAAAGCAAAACCAGCAGAAGCTAAGGAAGAAAAGGCTGAAGCGAAACCAGAAGAAGCAAAACCCGAAGAAAAGAAAGAAGAACCTAAGAAGGAAGAATAAAAACCCAGTTAATGGGTTCCGGATTTACGATCTAAAAAACAAATATTGAGGAAAACCGAGAATGGCAGACGAAGGAAAAAAGAAAGTAGTAGGACCAACTGAAACAATCCACGGATTGTATGAAGTTTCAGGTAATACTCTTAAAAGAAAAAACAGATCTTGCCCAAAGTGCGGACAAGGAACTTTCTTAGCAGCACATAAAAACAGATCAACTTGTGGCAAGTGCGGCTACACAGAATTTAAATCAAAAGAAGAAAAAAAAGAATAAATATTTATTCTAATTTTTTATTAATCTATTAAAATAAACTACTAAAAGGATCTTTAGCAGCACGCACCCCTAAACCAGCACCCTTATACAAAAGATCAAGATGACCATTAAAGACAAATTTGTTTCTACTAGACTCAAAACAAACAGATTCCTTTTCATGACCACAATCTCCTGGAGGAGAATATTCCATATCTTCTCCATGGTATGCAAACCTGGAAGGTAATCCTTGGTCCGTAGATGCTCTAAACAAATAATCTTGTAAAGAAATTTCTTTCCTTAAATGATCAGAAGTGCACCATGAGCAGACTGATTTTGAATATTGGGGAGTTAACTTTCCATCAGAGTCTAAAATATGATTTGTTTCAAGATGATGTCCATCGTTAGAAAAAAGAGCATCAACCCGTTCTCCCCTATAAGGATCTTTTATTTCAATAATATCCCTATATATCTTTAAATGTTCAGGATTATCTGAAGAAACTAAATATTTTAAGTATTCTCTAAATTCAGGAAGAGTAAGCATTCTTAATCCTTGTTCTTGTAGTCCCTTATGGGAACCGAACCAATCTTCTCCATGTAAAGTTGTTTCTTTAGCTACCCAAAGCCTAATTGAAGGAATATAATCAAAATCAGAGTTATCCTCATGATCTAATTGAACTCTACTTTTATATTTCACATTTTTCTGATCGAGCATAGTTATTACTCTTTCAAAATCTCCATCCATAATTTCAATTAAGGATTTCATATTTTTCATTTCCCATCACCTTTCAAAATTTCTTCAATATCTTCATATTTTATTCGTTCTGTAGAATCAGTATCAATATGGTCTCTTAATTGATAAAGTAATGATCCTACAGGATCATTAAAAGAATACCTGCCTGATTCTGAATATTTAAGGATCTTCTTTAAGTTTCTTGAACTAATTCGCATCAAAAAATTTAATTTTCTATAACTTCCTTCAAAATGAGGAATTACATTTTTTGCATTACATCCAACTCCTGCATCTTGTAAAGCTATCTTAACTCCAGTTTTTTTCAATGCATATAATGGAAATTTAGAATATAAGCATTTACAATCACGAAAAGCATAAACTACTGGAGTGTTTTTCTTTAAGAATAAAGGCAAAACATGGGCAGTATAATATTGGGGATTATCAATTTCTTTTCCTAGCATTGCAAGAGAATCTAGACTTTTTTGAGGATACTGTAAAGTTGTTGCTGTTATAACTCCATCATGATTTTCATTTAAATCTTTAGGAGTAGTTAAGTAATTAATCTCTGCAGATTTAATATCTTTTAATTGTTTTCTAGCTGCACCTAATTCTTCTTCATTTGCAAGTACTGCAACATTAAATTTTTTTTCTTTCATTTTCATATCACCTTATTACTACTGTATTGTGCGCCATATATTAGCATAATCCCTCACCCTGTGTAGAGTAAGTTCACTTTTATCACAAATTAGTAATCACAATAGCAACATTTAAATATTCCCTACTATATACATATAGTAGCATGATACAAGAAACACTGAAAAAAGTAGGTTTAACAACTCAAGAATCAAGAGTTTACCTTAAATTATTAACTTTACAAGAAGCAAGAACCGGATTGTTATGCAAAGAGACAAAGATTGCCTCTTCAAACATCTACAAAATCCTAGATTCATTGATAAAAAAAGGATTAGTCAGTTATAGGGTGCAGAACAACATCAAAGTTTTCATGCCATCCTCTCCAGAAGCATTGAATGAACTATTCTTAAAAAAAGAGAAAAAATTAGAACAAGAAAGAAAAGAAATAAATCAAGCAATTGCAAAGCTAAAAACAAAAAAAATAACTTCTCCACCAGAATCAAACTATAAATACTTTGAAGGAATCTCTGGAATAAAAGCAATGTGGCATGAGATCA
>JAZGHU010000021.1:0-9022 GCA_036481345.1 Candidatus Woesearchaeota archaeon | reverse complement strand
TAAACATACCAGAGCAACTTCCACAACCAGGACAAGCTTCAGCAGCAAGTTCTGTTAATTCGTCTAATGTTGTTTTGTCTTTGCTGTACTCTCCAATACCTTGGAAAATACTAACAAGATCTTCATTATTTTTACTTGCAAGCATTGGTCCGCCACTAATATAAAGGGCAGGAATGTCTACTCTTGCAATTCCCATTAACATTCCAGGAACAATCTTATCACAATTGCCAATAGTGATAACACCATCTGTTGGGTGTGCTCCAAGAATTGATTCAATTTGATCAGCAATAAGTTCTCTAGAAGGAAGAGAATAGTTCATATTAAATTCAAGACCCATTGGAATTCCATCACAAATACAAGCACCAACATTTGCATAAAAGACATTAAGTCCTTCTTCCTTAAGTGATGCAATTACCTGTTGGCCTATTACATCTAAGTGAGTATGACCAGGAATTTGGTTTGTATGAGAATTAATAACTGTTATAAATGGGTTTTCTACATCTGAAAAATGCTTTATAACCCCTGCTGCTTTTATTAGACTTAAAGCAGGCATAGCTTTAGCATCATTTACATCGTATGGTGCACTTCCTTTATTTTGAAGATCTTCTATAGCTTTATTAATTGGTTCTCTTTTCATTTTTTATCCCTCCTAAAAACACCCTTTTTTAACAATCATAATAATGAGCATTATAAAAAGTTTATGCCTTAGCTTATCTCACTAACATGCTCATTCTTGCTTACTCTTATAACATTATCAACAAAACTTTCAATCTTAGTTTCATGAGAAACTATTATTGTCTGCTTTGCTCCGATCTGCTCAAGAACTTCTCTAACTTTATCCAACTGCTCAGAACTAAATCCATCAGTAGGTTCATCCAGTATAATCAAATCTTTTGTTTTGATTCCTTCCATCAGATCATTTACAACTTTATTCAATGCAAGCCTGTAAGCTAGTGCAGCTGAAGTTCTTTCTCCTCCACTTAAATTTTCAATAGAAATCTCATAACCATTCTGTTCAATCACTGGAGAAAATGTATCATCTAATCTTACATTGATTGTTTCATCTTCCATCAGCATCTTAAACCATCTTTGGAATAACTCATTGAATTCAGCATGAACATTTAACATAACTTGTTTTTCCATTGTTGCATTTAATTTCAAGAATCCTTCTTCAAGCCATTCTAACAACTCTCCAAGATATCTTAATTTCTCTTTTGCTTTTTTCTTTAATTCAATTTCTTGATCAATAACTGCTAATGTTCTGTTTATTCCTTCAATCTCTTTTTCAATAGCTGTTTTCTCAATCTCTATCTTCTTCTCTTTTTCAAGAGCATCATCAAGTCCATTCTTCAATTTGATGTATTCTTTTTCAACATCTTTTAATTCATTTATTTTCAGATTCCATTCATTTTTCTTCTCATAAAGTTCTCCTATCTCTCTTTTCGATTCTTTCTGCCTTAATGTCAAATCTTCTTTTCTCTTTTCCTTTTCTAAAACTTCTTTTTTCTTTAATTCAATAATAGAAATCTTACTTATCTTATCTTTCAATGATTCAAGCTCCTGCTTCAGCAAAATCAATTTCTTTTCAGCTTCTCTTTCTTTTTCAGAATATGATTCAAGTCCTTTATCACTTTCATAGACCTTGTCATTTTCTCTTCCGATAATAAAGTCCTTATGTTCTTTTTCAACAACTTGTTCACACATTGGGCATTTACTTATCTTCAAAATCTTTAATTTAACAATTTCTGCATTTTTCTTATTAATCCTGAATTCATTCAGTGCATTATTCATCTCTCTAACTCTTTTTTCAACAGCAACAATCTCTTTTTCTTTAGAATTGATCTTCATATCAATCTCCTTTATATCAAAGTCTTCTTTCTTTTCGAGTTCATTTCTTAATTCTTCTACTCTTTTGTCAATATCTACTAATTCTGTTTTTGTATTTGTAAATTCTTGATGTTTATTTCTTTCTTTAAGCTCTGTCAGCTCTAATTCTTTTTTCAATGAATTATATTCTTGGATATTTACTTCAATTTCAGCCAGAATCTTTCTGTTTACATCAACTTCTTCATTAGCTAATTCTAATCTTGGCATTAGTTCTTGGTTTTTTTTGTTTAGAATTTCAATCTCTTCTTTAGCTGTTTCTTTTTGCTTATTTTTTTCTTCTAATCCACTTACTTTTCCTTCTAATTCTTTTCTTTTATCTTTTATATTTCTTGTAATCACAATACAGTTCTCTGTAATTCTTTTATATCTGTCAATTCCAAAAACTTTTCTTAAAGTATCTAGTCTTAGTTCAGCATCCTCTACAAGAATTTCTTTCATCTCTTCCTGAGGAGTATAAACAGTATATCTATAGACTAAATTCTTTGTCTTACTAACTAATTCTTTTGGATATCCAATCAGATTAAGGATTTCTGTCTTTAGTTCAACAGCAGTGGCTTCTTTTTTAATCCCTTCTTTGATTATGTATCCTGCAACCTGCCCAATCTTATCTTTTGTTCTTTTGACTTTTCTTTTGATCAAGTATTCTTTATCTTTGACTTCAAACTTTAATTCAACAGAGCCTTCATTTTTTCCATTTCTCAATAAGCTTTCTCCGCTAAGTCTTTTGCCCATTATCCCAAACAAAGCAAACTCAACTGCTAATAAAATAGAACTCTTTCCGCAACCAATATCTCCTGATAATAATGTACTTCCATCTCCAAAATTGACTTCTTGATTCAGATAACTTCTAATATTTTCCAGCTTTACAGATTTTAATAACATTAAAAATAAGAAGAATTTAATCTATAAATATTTTATTAAATAATTCAATGCGATAGGTTTATATATTCCTTATATTTAATTTGTTAAATGGACGATGTTAAATTAGTTCAATTGAATAATGGGGGCAGACTCCAAATTCTTGAAAGATTAGGATATTCTATTGATGAAGAGGGTTTTATAATAACTACAAAAACAAAAAAAGAAGTGGTATGTAAATATAGCGAGGAAAAGGTGCATATAAATACTGCCGCGGTTTTACCAGGGTCTAACATAATTATAAATGCAAATCCGTTTACAATGGCACAGTATTTTGCAGACCATGTAAATGATGGCTGAAAGAGACATTGCAAAAGATATTGGTGCTGCTGCTTATGGATTTCTTGTTTCATTCTTAAAAGAAAATAAACCATCTGCTAAGAAATTTTTAGTCAAACACAAGGTGGGATTTTTGCCAGAAGGATTTGATTATTCTTTATATCATAAATTAAATAAAAGCGCACTTATAAAACAATTGAAATTTTTAATTGGTAAAAACCATAAAACTTTGCCCATAATATTAGTTGGCCTTTATTTGCGTTCTTTAGATCAAGAGGAAAGAGAAAGATGTATATCTGACAATAGAGAAGCTATTTATAAAAAATATAAAGAAGAAGGATTAGACATTTTAAAATGGACCATAACTGGATTTTTAGATTTTTTTATCAAATGGCTTTCTGCACAAAGTGTTGATAAAAATCTTTCAAAAGAAGAAATTATAAACATTTATGAAAAAGCACTTTCTGAATGGAGAGAACTTTCTATATTTGTTAAAAGAGAACACACAGAAAATTATATTAGTCATTTATGCAAAACAAAGATTGGAGGATCTAAACAAGTTTTCTTTATGTTTGCTTCTGGAAGCGCAATCAGATTAGCTGATGAAGTATATAAAAAATTAAAAAAAGAAAATCTTCTTACTGAATATGATGTTAATTTAGGACATATAAATCAAAGTTTGAGAGAGAGTTTGGTTCTTCCAAAAAAGAGAATTTCTAGACTAAAGAAGCAGCTCCTAAAATTCCAGAATCTTCACTGCCTTTGACAACTTTAACTTTCTTAACGGCTCTTTTATTAATCTCTTTGTTCATTTCAGATTTAAACTTAGAAAAAGCCTTACTTACACTTCCGCCCAAAACAACAACTTCTGGATCAAATGAATTAATCAAATTTGAAACACCAATCCCAAGTTTCTTTCCAATATTATTCCAAGCTTTCATTGAGCTCAAATTCCTTGGTTCTTTTCCATAATCTCTTTTAATTGCTTTTCCAGAAACATAACTTTCTAAGCTTCCTTGATTAAATCCTAATTTGGGGCCTTTAAAATCAATAGTGCAATGTCCTAACTCAATATTTCCTTTTAATAACTTTCCATCAATAACAACTCCCCCTCCAACTCCTGTTCCTAATGTCAAGCCGACAACTCTTTTTTTCTTTAATCTTATTGCTTCGCCTAAAACAAAGCAGGTTGCATCATTTTCAACAATAACTTTTTTCTTAAATTTACTCAAAACCTTTTTCAGATTAACACCTTTCAAATTTAAATTAGGAGTATTTCCAACAACACCTTTTTCATAATCTGCAGGGCCAGGACTTCCAATACCAATTCCTTTTACTTTTTTATCAAAAACAACAGAAATACATTTAATCAAATTCTTAATAACTTCTTTTTTGTTCTTGCCTGTGTTGATAATTGCTTTTTTTAGAATCCTTTTGCCAGAAACAAGGCCTGCTTTAATCTCAGTTCCGCCAATATCTACTCCAATTATCATAGTTTTTTCTTTAATTCATTGATTAATGGAATTGGTGTTGGATCTTCTTTATTCATCAAAGCAAGATAATAAGAAGTTAAATCTCCGACATAAATAGTAGTCAACATTCTTGCTAATAATGATTTCCCCTTAACTTGTATCTCTTCAACATTAGTCTGATTTTTAATTAATTTTTTTGTAATATCCATTCTTTTCTTGATCTTAACTGGATCTTTTGAATCTAGTATAAAAACAGCAGTAACTTTCTTTCCTAATCTTTTAAATCCTAAAATCTCATTGTGATTCATTTCTGGAAATACATGATAAAATCCAGGCTGCTTAGAATTTTCATTTATCTGAGTTTTCATCCTATAAGCAACAGCACCTATCTCCCCATTAATGTAATAAATAGGGATTGTTCCTATTATCTTCTTAGCAAGCAAAAAAGCTATTCTACTTGTAATCTTTGCATCTAATAATTTAATTGCCTCACTAATTGAGGAACTTTGATTAGGAATTAATTTATTATTAGATAATACTGCAACAATTGTCAAGAACAGATAACCAATTGCAGCTCTTGGCTCATATCCAGAAGGAATTATAATTGCTTGTTTATCTTTTTCAGCTAATTTTCCTCCAGATGTGATTGAAACAACTTTTGCTTTTCTTTTCTTAGCTTCAGTAAAAGCAGATAATGATTCTTCTGTATTTCCAGAATAACTAACAACAATAACTAAACTTTTACTATTAACTTTATTAGGCAAACCATAATCATGATGTGTAATGATCTCTTGTTTTTTAGCTAATGGTTTTAATAATTCTCCACCAATTCCAGAGCCACCCATACCACAAACACAAATATTAGAATATTTCTTTTTAGGAATCTTAAATCCTCTGACTAGTTTAACAGCATCCTTGCACTGTGCAGGAAATGCCTCTAGAACATGTAACATATCTGATTTATCGTAATTCACAATAATCCCCCCTATAAATAAGAAAAATATAACTTACATATAAGCGTTTCGATAGAAAACATTAAATAATAATCTATGATATAGTATTGATATGACAGATGTTGCAACTAAACCACTCCAAAAAGTAAAGATGCCTCATAGAGCTAGAAGTAAATTAGGTGATGCGTTAGCGCATCTTACAGGCATCACAGGAGAATTAGGCATATTGATCAAAAAAAAATCAAGTACAAGAGAGCAGTATCTTGAATTATTAAAAATACATTTCAACAGAATTCTAAAGATGGTCTGGGATATAAGAAGAGCTGTAAAATCATTAAGAAAAGCAGGTTATCCTCCACAGATTATAGCTAAGCTTGAATCTTTTGAAAATGCATTTAATAGAGTCATACCAAGAATGGAAAAATTAATGGATAAAAAAGATACTGTTTCTAAAAGAGATCTAGAAGATTCAGCATTTAGTTCTTTTGCAGCATTTAGAAGGATGAAACAGTATATTGGTAAAATATTGCCTGTTTAAGTAATTCCAATAGATTTATATGAAGTTGGCTTGCCAACAAATATAAATCTCTGAAATTATTTCATAATTTCAATAGATTTATAAAGCACCTAAAATTTTAATTCTCTATAGCAATGTGGGCGTGCTTGCCTGAAGCTATGTGATTAACAAAATAATGGAGGCAAATTAAAATGGGAATGTATAAATACGTGCGTAAAGCATGGAAACAACCAAAGAAAAACATGCCAGAACTGTGGCGTGAAAGACTTCTAAAATGGCGTAGAGAACCGTCAACAATTAGAATAGAAAGACCAACTAGAATAGATAGGGCTAGATCCTTAGGATATAAAGCAAAGGAAGGATTTATCATAGTAAGACAAAAACTTCCAAGGGGCGGAAGAAAAAGACAATACAAAGCACATGGTAGACGTCCAAAAACCTCTAGAAGAAGATTAGTCTTGGATAAAAGCTATAAGCAAGTTGCAGAGGAAAGAGCTAACAAGAAATATCCAAACTGTCAAGTTCTAAACAGCTATGAAGTTGCAAAAGATGGAAAACACTATTGGTTTGAAGTTATTCTAGTAGATACTGCTAATCCTGTAATTGTCAAGGACAAAAATATAAACTGGATAATCAGCAATAAGCACAAAGGAAGAGCTTATAGGGGATTGACTTCAGCAGGAAGAAAAAGTAGGGGCCTGAGAAACAAAGGAAAAGGCACAGAAAAAATTAGACCTAGTCGTGCAGCTAACATTAAACATAAAAACAAGTAAGATTGCAAGATCTTATTTGCTTATTTCACTCATTATTTTTTTAAGGGCACTATCTACAGCTACAAATACATTTCGTTCTGTTACAGAAGAATTAACAGGCTTGCCATTATCAACTAGTTTAGCACGCAATTCAAACTGGTTGTCATGAACAGTCTTCATTGTTACAACAAGTTTTTCAAAATTCTTAGAATGGTCGCTCATCTTTCTAGCATAATTGCCTACTATCTTCTTTAGAACAATCATCGCACCGCCTTCTAGACTAGAAAATCCAGAGAGCTCGATATTACCCCCAAGTTGAAGCACATTGTCTTCCATTGCTATATTACACCCACGTATTATTAACTAAGTGTCTGAAATATAAATATTTAACTATTTAATGGATAAAAATGCCCTCTTCTTCATTCTCATGAAAGTTTTACCATCTCTTCTTTCAATCTGCTGATGCAAAATACCACTGTCTATAATTCGTATAAGATCTAATTTGATCTTTACCACCTCCCAAACAGATTATTATAGAAATAAACAAGTATTTAAGCGTTGCGAAAGAGTATATAAAAGCGTATACTGCTTCATGTTTTATTGATAAAAATCTTAGTTTTGTCGTCGAGAGCGTGTGTATATTTGATTAAAATTATGTAGTTTTTACAATACAAATATATATAAATGAGTTGTTTCTATGTATAATTATTGGGGGTGTTTAGAGTTATCAAATCTAAAAGAGGTAGTAGATTTTGTTTCTCTATAGCACTATAAAGCGTGTGTATAAATACATTAAAAATATATAAATATGTATTAATAAATGACAATATTTATATATAAGTATATCCAATATACATTAAATAAGTGTTAATTTAGTGGGTAATTACATAAAAAGTGTATAATTATACACACAGTTAAGTAATAGAATGGTACAGAAACGCTCTAATAAGAAGAGATATAATTTTCTAATAGATGCATCTGTCTACGAAGACTTCTCTTTACTTTGTGAAGAAATTGGATTAGTTCGTTCTAAGAATATTGAGAATAAGATGAAGAGCTTTATTGAAGAAAATAAAGAATTATTGAGGAAACTAAAAGGTAAATGATGTTTAAAAATAAAAAAGCAGAACTAGCAACAGTAATTGCAATATTTGTAACCATCGGATTAGTTGCTGCAATAGTTGCCTTGAATCAAATACAAGGACCTACCGGATTAGTTACTTTGGGTCTTGAAGAGATCTATGGAGAAACAGAGATAATTCTTCAATTTAACTCAACACAGCCTCAAACAATCGAATTTGATCTGAATAATCCTGATTTCACTTCAGCATCAATAAGCATAACAGGAGACAAATTAAATGGATCACTGCCTTCAAACGTATCAGTAGATATTCTTAATAATGGAAATATTGATTGGGGCTATCTTGGAGAATTAAATTCAACTGAAACAATCGAATTTGTAGATATCCTAAATCCTTATCTTGAAAATTGTGGTATATTCCCTTGCCCAGTTCAAATACAAATAACAACTGAAACTAATGGAATAATAATATTAAATAGTCTTATCATGGAATATGCAGGAGAACCAGAAGATACAAATGAAACAATCAATCAAACAGTAGAGATAAATCAAACAGAAACTCCAGAAGAAAATCAGACAGTAGAGATAAATCAAACAACAGAAGAAACAAACGAAACTATGAATGAAACAATCAATCAGACAGTAGAGATAAATCAAACAGAAACTCCAGAAGAAAATCAGACAATAGAAATATCACTTGAAGGAGAAATTTATCAAGAAGGAGAATTAATTGAAAAAGATAATAAACAATTAGGAGAAAAGCTTGAAGATGAGCCAGATTATGAAACTTATTTTGTTGATATAGAAAAAACAAACACAACTTTAACAGTAGTATTTTATCATGATTATAATGCTACATTGCCTATTACTATTGAAGGAGATATTGATTACAGCTTGTCAAGTGAAAATGCAAGTTATCTTGAAAATATAACTTTAATTGTAAACTTAATTGATAGTATTGTTCCTAAATTTGAACTACATGTTGGAGAAACATCAGAAATCTTTGAATTTGGAAAAACAATTCCAACAGTAGATATTTCTGGAGGCAATTATTCTATAATAGATAGAGATGACTTAAAACTTGATGTTGAGATAACAAAAGGCCAAGAATCAATAGATATTCAAGGGGTACAAGATGAAACTCAGATAACAGCAAAAATAAC
>JAZGHU010000020.1:0-2771 GCA_036481345.1 Candidatus Woesearchaeota archaeon | reverse complement strand
TGATCACGGAAAAACAACTTTTTCTGATAATTTATTAGCAGGAGCAGGTATGATGTCAGAGGAATTAGCTGGAAAACAATTAGCTTTAGATTTTCATGAAGATGAAACAGAAAGAGGAATCACTATTGATTCAGCTTCTGTATCTATGGTTCATAATTTTAAAGATAAAGAATATTTGATTAATTTGATTGATACTCCTGGACACGTTGATTTTGGAGGAGACGTTACAAGAGCAATGAGGGCTGTAGATGGAGCTATTGTATTGTGCTGTGCTTAAGAAGGAATTATGCCTCAGACAGAGACTGTTCTTAGACAAGCTCTTAAAGAAAGAGTCAAACCTACACTATTTATTAATAAAGTTGATAGATTGATTAAAGAATTAAAATTAACTCCTGAAGCAATGCAGGAAAGATTTATCAAGATTATTGCAAGTGTTAACAAACTTATCAAGCAGATTGCAGAAGAAGAATATGGAGATAAGTGGCAGACAAATGTTCAAGAAGGTTCAGTTGCATTTGGTTCAGCTTTCCACAATTGGGCATTAAGTATCCCATATATGCAGGAAAAAGGAATCACTTTTAAGGATGTGATAGATGCTTATAATTCTGGAAATGAAGAAGATATCAAAGCATTAGCTAAAAAAGCACCTTTACACGAAGTTGTCCTTAACATGGTTATTGATCATATGCCCAATCCTGTAGTTGCTCAGGCATATAGAATTCCTAAGATTTGGAGAGGAGATGTTGAAACTGAATTAGGACAAGGTCTTATGAAGTGCGATCCTAATGGAAAATTAGCTTTTGTTATCACTAAGATTGTTATTGATCCTCAGGCTGGAGAGATTTCAGCTGGTAGATTATTTTCTGGAACAATGAGCAAAGGAACAGATGTTTATCTTAATAGATTAAAACAAAATGCAAAAGTACAGCAGGTATTTGTTTATAATGGAGCAAAAAGAGAAATTGTAAATAATGCTGTTGCAGGCAATATTATTGGAATTGCAGGAGTTAAATCTTATCCAGGAGAGACAGTAACTCTTGAGCAAGATACCCCATTTGAAGAAATTTCTCACATTTTTGAACCAGTTATTACAAAAGCTGTTGAAGCTGCCCGTCCTGCTGACCTGCCAAAGGTTATTGATGTTCTAAGACAAGTTGGAAAAGAAGATCCAAGTATTAAAATTGAGATTAATGAAGAGACAGGAGAACATTTGATGCATGGAATGGGAGAATTACATTTAGAAGTTATTGAAAACAGGATTAAATCAGAGAAAGGTGTTGATATTAAAACTTCTCCTCCAATTGTTGTATATAGAGAATCTATTGGAAAATTAAGTCAGGAAATGGAAGGAAAATCTCCTAACAAACACAATAAGTTCTATTTTATTGTTGAACCTATCGAACCTGCTTTATCTGAAGCAATAAAAGAAGGAAAAATACAAGAAGGAAGAATTAAGAAAAAAGATCCTGTTTTGAAAGCAGCATTAGTTGAAACAGGGATGGACAGCAAAAAAGCTGAAAAAGTTAAAGATATTTATCATGGAAATGTCTTTATTGATGAAACAAGAGGACAAGTTTACTTAGGAGAAGTAATTGAACTAATATTAGATATGTTTGAAGATGTTATGGAAAATGGTCCTTTAGCAAGAGAACCTGTTATAAGATGCAAAGTAAGATTAATGGACATGAAACTGCACGATGATGCTATTCACAGAGGTCCTGCACAGGTATATCCTGCTGTTAGAGAAAGTATAAGAGGAGCGATGGTAACAGCAGCTCCTTCATTATATGAACCTATACAAACAATGCTTATAGAAGCTCCAACTGACTATATGGGGGAGCTTAGTAAATTGATCACTAGTAAAAGAGGCCAATTATTAGATATGACTCAAGAAGGCGCTATGGTGACTGCTAAAGCAAAAATGCCTGTAGGAGAGATGATTGGTTGGAGTTCAGATTTAAGAAGCGCTACAGGCGGAAGAGGAACTAGTTCATTAATTGACCAAAACTTTGAAAAACTGCCTAGTGAGCTTCAAGAAAAGATAGTGAAGATAATTATACAGAGAAAAGGCCTTGCAGAAGGTCAAGTAGGAGTATAAAGGGTTTTAAGAGGAGATTTTCGCAACCTTTATAAAGGCTTCAAAAATCCCATACTCTATTGATAATAACTATTTAATCGGAGGATGTAAATATGGCTGAAAAAATACACATAAACCTTGTATTCATCGGACACGTTGATGCAGGAAAGTCTACTACAGTAGGTAGATTGCTATTTGATACAGGAGCTATTGATGAGCAGACACTTAGAAAGTTGAAAGAAAAAGCACAAGAACTAGGTAAAGCTGGATTTGAATTCGCTTTTGTAATGGATAACTTAAAAGAGGAAAGAGAAAGAGGAGTTACAATTGATCTAGCTCATAAGAAATTTGAAACTGACAAATACTACTTTACAATAATTGATGCACCTGGACACAAAGACTTTATCAAGAACATGATTACAGGAGCGTCACAAGCAGATGCAGGAGTATTAGTTGTAGCTGCTACAGATGAAGATCTACAACCACAAACAAAAGAACACGTATTCTTAGCAAAAACATTAGGAGTTAACCAATTAAATGTAGTAGTTAACAAAATGGATGCTGCTAAATGGGATGAAGCTAAATTCAATAAGATAAAAGAACTTGTTACTGGATTAGTTAAATCTGTTGGATATAAAGCAGAAGATGTTAAATTTGTCCCAACTGCTTCATTACATGGAGACAATGTAGCTAA
>JAZGHU010000019.1:0-34568 GCA_036481345.1 Candidatus Woesearchaeota archaeon | reverse complement strand
TTTTCATTTTAATTCCTCCATCATGATATTGTTATGTTTAATTCTTTTTGATTATTATCTTCATTGAATTCAATGATTTTTGAATTTGGATCAACATATGCTTTTGCTGGGTATATTCCTGGAGCATGATAAGTTATTTTTCTTATTACATTAACTCCTTCCATAGGCACCATCTTTGGGATTATTCCTTGTACTTTTACAGCGCTTCCTGTATCTAATTTCCATTCTACGTTTTCGACTGTTTCATTTCCTTCATTTCTAAATGAGAATTCTAATTGCACAGGAACTCCGGCAACTAATCCATTCAAATCCCTTACATTAAAGAATGCTGCTCTTATATCTACGTTGGAAGTGATATTAGAAGAATTATCTCCAGTTGAATTATCCATAGGTGAAACTCCATCTCCAATAACAACAGTGATTTTCTGTTTATTGTTATTTTCATTAGATTCATCTAATTTATCTTCTGGATCAACAAATAATTCAATTTCATAGGTTCCTTCTTTATTATATACTATACTTTTATGGAATGTTTCAGTTTCATCTATATCTAAACTGTTAATTACATCTTTGAATGTGCCAATTTCAGTATCTAATTCCCATTCAATATCTTCAAAGTCAGTCTCTCCATTATTCTTTATACTAAATTCTAATTTAATGATGTCTCCAACATCAAACTCCTGAGGATTCATGATGTACAATGACTTAGGTCTGACATCTTCAAAAATAGATCCAATGCTAACTGTAAATTCTTTTGTATTATCATTTTCATCAAATTCTTCAAGTGTGTTGAATGGATCAATCATGGCTGTAGCAATGTATTCTCCGTCACTATCATAACTGATTTTTCTTATTATAGTTACCCCTTCATCAACAATCAAGTCTGGGAAAGTTCCACTAATTATTCCATCTCCTGTATCAATTCTCCATTCAATGTCTTCTAGATCTTGATATCCTGTATTGATTACAGTAAGCTCAAATGTAACTAGATCATTTGGATAAAGTGTTTCTTGTTCTTTGATAGAGAAATATAATATCTCTATATTTTCCTCGCTAATACATGCCCCATCTTGACAATAATATTTACAAGATTCAATCTTCTCTCCTGTATCATTATAGCTGCAATTAGCTTCCTGCCCACCAGGATAATTACATGTAAATGTTCTATAATCCTGCCAAACTTCATCTCCTGTACAATAAGTGTCTCCTACAAAATCATCTGTGCCACAGTCTTCAACAATATAACAGTATGGTTCGTGCCATCCACAGCTTGTTGAATTTACTTCAACAGATGAATAAGCACAGATAGGCTGGTAAACTTCTTGGTTGTTTGATTTATATGGTTCTAATGGAACTGAACTTAATTCAGCTTTATCTGCTTTAGTATAATTAGACCAATAATTAACAAAATCCAATTCACTTTCGTCACATCCATCTCCAGAAAGATAAAATCCTAATTGATTTCTTGGGCTTCCAGGAAAATAAAACAAATCATATCCATCAACGGTTTTAAAAGGCAGATTGCTTGATCTTTTTGGCACACATAAACCTCTACTTGTAATGCCAAAACCTTGTAAAATTCCATTTCCATCTACATCTGCAGCAACCCATTCACTAACACCCCAACCTGGATAATCTGGACCCTCCCTATATACAACATCAACTCCAGAGCAAGTTCCTGTTGAATAATAAGTATATCCATCGCAATAATTCTCACATGTAAGTCCTAAGCAAGGATCTTCCTTGCAAATTCCATTATCACATCCAAATTCACAGTTCTCTATGACTTCTGTAGTATCAACATAAGTACATACAGCCTCTTGGCCACCAGGATTTTCACAAGTCCAATTTCTATCTTGATCAAGCTTAAAATCATCTGAACAATATGGTCCATTTATGAAGCCGTCTGTTCCGCAGTCACTTTCAGAATAACAATATGGCTCATGCCATCCGCAGCTTGTTGAGTTTACTTCGCTAGTATAACTGCAATTTCCTTCACTACACATTCCACTTGAATAATAAGTAAATCCATCGCAATAATCACCACAAGTTACATTTGCACATGGATCAAATGCTTCAATAATTATCTTTACTTCTTTACTGTCTACATTGTCTCCATCATTTAGATTAACATTTACATAAATTGTTTGCTCACAAGGATTTATGCTACATTCTGCATTTTCACAGCCATAATCACAGAATGTTTCATCAAATGTAGTGATTCCATCAACACAAACACCATTTGTTTTCAATATATCTCCATTGCATTGATCAGATACATCTACACTTGCACAAGGATCTTGATTGCAGAGTCCATTACTACTATCACATCCAAAGCTGCATGCTTCTACAACTCGATCATCTACATAAGTTGTTGAAGCAACTGCACAATTATTACTGGAACAAGTATAATCATAATATTTTCTATGTTTCTTACTATTATCTCCACTGCAATAGTATTCCCAATTTCCAAGATAATTTTGAGTGTTGCAGTCTGTTGTTGTGTAAACACAATTTCCTAAACTACATCCATTACTAATATGTTTTTTATCTCCTTCACAATAATTTGAACAAGTTACACCCGCACAAGGATCATCTATACATGCCCAAGTATTCCAATTTCCATCATTGTCACATACTTTTCCACCACTGCAATCACTATTATCAACACAATTTACTGAATAAATATCATTAAATGGAGAATCATATCCTCCATATGTGTATACCCATGTCCATGTATCTCCACAAGTATCAAAATCCTTTGCAACAAAAGCATAATTAGTTACAACGCTTGGAGGTATATTAAGTGTAATTGTTCCTTCATTAACTTCTTTTCCTCTTGAAGAATCTCTTATACTGCATGATCCATCATCTCTATCACAATCAAAAATATTTTCAAATGCACCCCATCCATTAAAGTCTCTTCCCAAGTAATAATCGTCCCCCCTTCCTTGGAAGTAAACAGTTACTGGTCCAATGTAACAGGTTGATGATTTTCCATTAACAGTACACCCTTTAGATGTTCCTTTTAGCCATGATGAAGCAACTTCAGCTTCTGCTGTGCATCCATCATAAGTCCAGTCATAACCATAACACCATTCAGTTCCTGAATAAGAACAAGGGTAGTCTCCTTGTACATTGTAGTCTGATGCATTATTTGAACTTCTTGAACCACTAGATAAAGTAGGTTCTTCAAATTCAGAAATGGTATATGTTTGGCTATCCGCAAAACTGCAATTTTCAAATGTAATTGCAGTTGCATCTATTACTAATTCATTATTAACAACACTTACTATTGCATTATCTGTTTCAAATACGCCATTTTCAAGCTCGGCAATATTAGAATCAATATTCACTCTTGTTTCTCTTTCTGCATAAACATTTATTACAATGTTTGAAGATTGATTAGCTATTGAATTGATTATAGGGGATATAGAAGCGCATGCTCCTGCATGATCTAATCCAACACCAGCATGCATTCTAGCACAATCATTGTTATAAGTAATCCCATCACAGCCACAGACAGGATTTACTTCAGCTGTGCAGAAAACATCCCATTGACCAGTACATATTCCAAATTCTACTGCACAATCTCCATCTATCCAGCAGAATTGATCTACAGCACAATCTGCATTGCTTCTGCAGCCATTTGATTGTCCTCCAACATTCCACCAAACTGCTTCTTCAAATATTCTTGAATAGTGAGCATCTCCATTTGCAAAATCATACCATGAAGTTTCATCCCAGAATACTGTAGAGAATGTATCCCAATGTCCATCAGTCATGCTACGCCCATCATCATTTGGTGCACCTGCAGCTTCACTGCCTCCTCCAATTGAAGAATAATTAGTTATGACGTTCCAGTCAGTTCCATTATAGCACTGCCCATAAGATGTGTACACATTATGATTGAAATCATAGCTTCTTACTCTAAATACTAATTTATCTGCATATGCACTCCAACAGTCTTGAGGAACTATAACTTCATAAGCATCAAGTACAGAGTGTTTTATTTTCCATTTAGCTGAAACAGCATCTGCTGGTTTTGTATAATTAACATAAAGGAACCCTTCTACATATTTATTGTCTGCACTAAGAGTAGGAGTAGTTACAGTATAACTATCTGGGTCTTCTTGATAAATCCAATCTGGTGAATTATTTCCTCCAATACAACCATTATCATAGGTACATGCATCTTGGGTCAGATATTGGTCATAATAAGTTGAACCATCATTAGCTACATATAGATTTATTCCAGAACCTATGCTGTCATCTATCTTTGGCAAATAAACATTAAGAGAAGTTCCATCAAAATAAAGAGTTACATACTCTCCTGCACTTATTTCAGGTGTACCAACATTTTCTCCTATCTGGATAAATGTGCTGTTGTAACTAGTTGTTTCATATTCATCATGGTAAACTAAATCATCTACATGTGTAAACCCTTTTGGTTCATTTGGAGCCAGAGTTGTTCCACTATAAACTGCAAAACCCCAATAATCAGGTTCTCCATAACTGGTATTTATAATGCCTGTAAGTTGTATATCTGTTAAGTCTATAATTTTCAGATGGCTTGTATTTATTATGGTTTCATTACTTGCTGTACTCTCATTAACTACAACATCAAATGTTTTTGAAACAACATCTGTTCCATCTGTTACACTATATTCAACTGTGTATGTTCCTTTGTCTCCTGATTGAGTCAGCCATTCAAACCAATTGTAATCTATCTGTCTAAATCTAGAATCATTTATTGAATAAGTTAAGTTTCCTCCATCCAGATCTTCAGCATATACAACAACAGAAGCTGCATCACCTTCTTCTACAGCAACATCTTCCTGATCAAATAGATTTGGAGCATAGTTTGCAGGAAGCACAGTAACTGTGATGATCTTTGTTGTTGTTAAAAGTCCGTCAGAAGCTTCAATAGTGATAGTATGCTCTCCGATATCTGATTCTTGAGCTGTTGCTGAAGATTCATCAGGAGTAATAGTCAAAGTTACTGTATCTCCGTCAAGATCATAAGCTTCAGCATCAGTGTCCATCAGATCTCCAACTCTCAAATAAACATCTTCAGCTTTGATAACAGGAGGATGGTTTGTTACAATCACATCTGAGAACACTCTTTGTTCATTTCCATATTGAACATAGACTTTTAATCCATAATTAGCATCATCTTTTAACAAGCTATTTATTGTAAAACTAATTGTGTTGGCTCCAGGAGTTAAATTATCATTTTGATTGTACACTTCTACAAATCCATCTGTTAATTCTGCTTTTACTAATACAGGAAGAGCTGTATCAAGATAGTTGTTCAAGTCAACATCAATATTAACTGAACTGCCGTCAAAATCTCCAACAATGATTGAACCATCAATTATTCTTGTTTCAATATCAAGATAGGCATTTGTTTTAACTGTTCCATTCTCTGCATACTGTAGTTCATAATTTGTTATTCCTTCTTCAGCAATTGTAAAGAAAGATAATGAATAATTGTTTACTCTTTCTGTTATCTCTCTTTCATAAACAACTTCATCATCTCTAATAAGCAAGATAGAACCATTTACAGCTTCATCACTTACATATTGTGTATCAAAGCTCAAATTTATTTCTTTATTAGGTGAAGCAACCACCTCATAATCTAAATTTTCAAAATAAAATGGAGCTGAAGGAACATATTCTATTTCATAATTGATCTTTTGGAATAATGTTAAATCTCCTGTTGCACAATCATTGATTCTTAATGGATTGATGTAAACAGTGATTTCATCATAATTATTCTTTTCATATATTTCTCTGACAGCAGATGCTGATTCATTTGAATCAAAGCAGTTTCTCTCAACATATTCTCCGTCAGTCATTGAAGGATATTCAGGAATATTAAGGTCTGCTGGATTTAATAATGTATAAGTTACATCTTTTACAAAACTACCCTTAGGGAGCCTGTGGGTTCTTATTGCATTTGATCCAATCAAATTAGGATTCTCATAATTATACAACAGATCAGATGAGTTGATTATCTTGTAGCTGCTGTTTGGAACATCAACTATATTATATGTAAAATCGATCTGATTTGATATGCTCAAACCTGAAGATTGGATACTAAAACTATCATAAATATATTCACTTGGCGGAACATAATAATCAGTACAAGGATTAAACCATCCAAACCAACTTCTGTCTTGGATATACGTTTCATATTCTTCAGGAACATCAACTCTTGTAAGCGGATTTCCATACAATGCATAAGACTTTAAGACTAATCCAGGCATGTTTTGGTCTGCTGGGTCTGTGTTAACATAATATTTTGTTCTTGCTCTTCTATAAACATCTCCTATTCTTTGATTATCATTTAAATTACAAAGCACAGCATCTCCAAATTCAGCTGATCTTACATCTTTTGGTGCAATGATTGTTGAATATCTTGTAAGTTCATTTATATAGTTCTCCTCACTAGGAAGAGCTAATCCTGTTCCTTCTATATTCATCAAGAACAATGGATTATTAACTGCAAATTCATCTTTCCAAGCTCTTACATCTTTTGGATAGATCTTGTCTGATTTTGTGAACTTCTTTGTATAGATTCCAAAGTCATCCATGTCAACATAGGATTCTAATACAAATAATTCATTTGGCTTAAACTGATTAAGTTCAGAATCAATACTGCTATATCCATTCCAAGGGATATAAGGTGTACCATTACCAATATGACTAGAACCATCCCCTTTCACATTAAAGTCATTAGGGAACCCTTCAATTATCATCCTGCTATCTGTTGTATCTTCTAAAAAGTCTAGTCTGTTTGATAAATGAGTTCCATGATGCAGATTAAGCTGTTTTGTATCTAGTTGATTGATGATATCATAAGGAGTTCCCCCTACTAATCTTGAGACAGAGCTAGCTTCAGCTACTGCTCCTTGTGTTTTTACAGCAGAGACTGTACTAACAACTAGCAAAAACATAATGCACAGTCCAATCAGTAGTTTTTTATTTGACATTATTTAGTTGTTTATACCCATTGATTATCATAATCAATATAGCAATTTGCACAAGTGGAATTTTATTTATTCCATAAGATGCAGCTGCTACAAAGACACTGACAATATTTATTATAAATAGTACAACCAATGTTGTTAAAGCCCATTTTTTCATTTTTAACAGATAGAATGCAGCAACTATACCTAAAACAATAATCGCCATATTAATTACAAGGCCTGCTATGCCACCCATTACATCTGCTGCTCCTGCAGAGAAAATCACAGGAACCAAAATTAATCTAATTCCAAAGTAAAAAAACATAAAATATGCCAAAATCTTGATAAATTTCCTGCTTTGTTCTTTTGTATCTTTTTTCTTTTTAGTCTTCATTTTTTACTCCTCCGTATATTCTTCAGCTTCTTTTTTGATTATTTCTTTCAATTTTTCTAATCCTTGTTGATTATCAGTGATAATATAACATTTCCAGGCAAGACTATACCAAAATTTCTCAATACATTCTTTTGCTATCTCATTGTAATCAAATCCAGGAGCATTTACATTATGCTTGAAAGAAATATTAACTATCAGATTTTTATCGTCTAAACCTTTTAGGATTTCCAATATTTTTTCTTCAGTAAGAGCATTTGCCCATTTGAATTCTTTATATGCTAGTTCAAATTCTCCCTTAGATAAATGTTCATTAGCTCTTTTTACTTTTTCTTCATTATCTTTATTATAATTAATCTCATCAATAACTCTTTGATCTAAGTTTGAAATCTCCAATATTAATTTAATTACATCTTCACCTAAATTCTTACGAAGAGTGTTATAAACTTTCACAAGAGTATATAAAATTGGATTTAGTTTCTCAGGATTTGTTTTTGCATAATCCACAATCTCAGATATATCTTCCTTAGATAAGGGGGTTCCAGCCTCTTTTAACTTGCCTACAGCCCACACTTCTTGATTTAATATACGCATCTTTGCTAGATGCAAATTACTTCTTTTCTCAGATTCACTTTCTTGAATATACTTTTGGATATTCTCTTCTTTAGCTAAATCTGTTTCTTTCAAAAACTTTGCAAGTTCTGTGTCTTTTAGTAATACTATTTCAATCACCCTCCATATATTCCGTAATTTTTGTCGAAATCATCTATTAATCTTTGCATCCTTCCTTTTTTAACTCCATCAAAGGCAGATGCAAATCCATCATCTTTGAATAACTTGTTTGTTATTATCTGCATTTGATCTCTCTCAGCTTTTGTTAATTCTTCAAACATGGTCGTTGCTTCAAATTGTTCTTTTGTGATTAATCTCCATTTATCTACTTCTGGTTTTAATAATTCTAATACTTCTTTTTTGCCAGCATCATCTTTTCTCCAAATATCAGCCAAGGCAAGAATATGGGGCCTTATTTCTTGTTCATTTTCCCAATACTTAAATAAATTATCAATATCTGGCTTTACACTAACAAACACTTTATCTTGTTTTAGACCAAAGCTCGCAGTCATGTCTATTCTTGAGACCTTATTATTCCCATGTACTAAAAAATTTCCAGGGTGGGAATCCATTTCTCCAACAATAAAATCTCCAAAAGTTGTTTGTTTTATTCTTGTCTTCATAGAATCTGTCAAAGTTATTGTAGTTCCTTTAATATTAACAGAAACATCTCCTGTGTTTTTTAATAAATCAGTATAATAACTTGCATCTGGATAAACATCTCCATTTAAAACATAAGCAAATTCTTTAAAAGAAGCTCCACCTACATCTTCTATCAATACTCCTGTTGTAGTGTAGGTGTCATCAATAGTACTTATCAAAATACCGCCCTGCATTTTTGAATTGGGTAGTTTCATCAAATTATCTCCTTCATAAACATTCTGCATTACCCTGTTGTTTATCTTATCCATCCTATTCCCCCATTTATATCCTGTTGGATCAAGTTCTCCAGGGATTGTTCTATAATCTGGTCTAAAATAATGGCTTCCAAGATTTGAATCAACCTTGCCAATCTTAGGATTAGGTATGTCTATACCATCAAAGTTTTCAAATACAAAATTATTAACAGACAAATCATCAATTCCATCAAAGAATCCTTTTTGGTTGTAAAAGGAGTACCTCAATGTTAATTCTGGAGACCATTTTGCGGTTGTTCTATCCATTCTTTCAGCAACAGATCTTAATGTGTCTCCATTGAATTCATTTAATTTTTCTAATTCTGATTTACTCCATACTTCATCACTCCCTTTGATTAACTTTAAAATAGATGTTGATTCATCAGAATTCTTGCTTATGATTTTAGCAATAGCTTCCAAGACTTCATCTCCTTCATCTGCATGTTTTTTCACAGTTTTTCCGATCAAATCTATTAATTCATCTCCGTTTTTGAAAGCACTCCTCTTAAGATTAGATTTAGTTATAACCTCTGATAATGATTTTGCAAATTGAGATCCAAACTCATCAACTGATTCACTTGCCATCTCTCTAGACAACATTATTGCAAAGTCTCCATATTTATCAGAAGGGATCTTTTTCAAAGCATCTGCTGCTGTTTCAGATGAACGTATAAACTTGCTGGCAGCTCGCTGGAATTCTGCTGCTTCATCAGCATTTTCAGCAACTTCTCCTGCTACTTTCATCAACTTGCCTAACCTCATGTTAGATACAATCTTACCAGCTCCCCATGAAATGATCGGTGCAGCTGAAGCAGCACATCCAACCCATTTCATTCCACTATCAGGCAGTTGTCCTTCTCTGTAATAGCATTGATCATAAGCATCAACTGCTGAAACAGTTATGTCAACAGCAAGGACAATACCTCGCGCAGCAGCACCGCCCCATGCACTAGCTCCAAATGAAACAGGAATCAAAAGTAAAGAGACTGCAGTAACAGTGTCATGGAAATACATATATCCTCTTCCGTGAAGATCTTTCCAATTATCATTAGCAATGATATAATTAGCAAAGCTATTCACTACATCAGGATTATCAGTGTTCATGACAATTGAAGCACCGTTTCCATTCCATACACTTGGTTCTAAGCTTATGACATCTTCAAATTCTGATCCTGCTGAATAGATTGGATAACAGTTTAAAGCAGGATTTGTATCAATTGTTCCTATAATTATCGGAAGATCCAATGGATCAAATAACCAAGCATCATCAAATGTCTGAAAATCATTGCAGTTCATTGTTGAGCCTTGAAGTTCTTCAAAGTGCTCCATCTTCTCAACCAACATTTCACTGATCAACTGAGATTTCAGATTTTCAATAGCTGTTCTCATATCTGCTGAGACTGAAGTAGGCAGAATAATCTTTACTTCATTTCCTCTTGCAGCTTCATCAATTCTAAATATTTCATCCAAATTGCTGTAAGTATATTCTACTTGTCTTTGCACTAGATTCTGATCAGTGTACATTGTTTTAACTACTAGATCATCTGGCATATACTCTCCAACATCTATTGAGAATAATGCAAGCCCTTTTGTAACCCAATTCAGATATTTTGCATCTGATTTTAATGAATTATACCAAGGACGCAGCCAAGCTGGCAATGACCCTGCTCTAATTGAATAGATATCCCGTCTATGCGGAACAACATAATCATCTCCAACAACAACTACATTTCTCGCATAGCTTAGATGGTCTTGAACAAATAGAGAAACTTGATCAGAATATTCATTCTCCATCATCTTAGGGAATAATCTATCTTCAGAATAATACTTAAAGTCCTTATCAAAAGGATGAGCTGCATCATATTCATTCAAATATTCAAATTGAACATCAAGATTATGGACAACCCCATTATTTGCTGCAGATTCTTCATATAGTTTTGCAAACATCAAATCTACCGCATTATCATCATTATATCTTCTTCTGATCTGTTTTTCATCAGTAAGATAAGCAATATGAACATCATTTCCAACTGTGTTAACTCTTTGAGCATCATCTCCAAACTTGAATACATATGATTTTCCTTTTAATGAATCAACAAGGAAGTAGCATTTATTATCTCCTTGAGCAAAATTATTAGCAGCACAAGCATCTCCTTCAATTAGATCAAAATTAGCAGAATCATATTCAAGTATTGTTCCTGGAGCAAGAACCCCATTTACTTTTACATTGATTTCTAAAATAGTGTCTGGTTGCTTATTTACAATCAATCCTGAAGGTGCATTGTCAATAACAAGATCATAATCTCCCAACATAACACAATCTCCCACATCATTGCTGCAGATTTCTCCAAGAGAACACCCTTCTACAAACATCCAATCTTTGAATTTTTCTTGTTGTTCACATCTGTAAAGACTATTATCAATACATCTTAGTTCATCTATGGTGCTGCATTGATCTACATAATCAATAGGCAGGCATCTACTATAATCTTGAGTAAAAGAACAATAAGTATCTGGATCATATACAGTGCAGTCTGGATCTGAAGAACATTGACACCATTCTGAAGAACCATCTGGAAGCCTATCACATTGCTGCTGCTCTTCTTCAATGCAAGTTCCATGTCCTACACTAGAACAAGTATCTCCACTATTACAACCAAAATCATAACAAGAACATTCTGCAGAAGTTCCATATGGATATTCACAAACTAATACACAATCAGCAGGACAAGAACTGTAAGTTTCTCCATTATTACAGATTCCATCATCACAGCCCACAACATTGACTATTTCAGTAGTATAAGATGTTATTTCAATTGCTCCATCAAATTCATTTGCTGCATTTACATTGTGTATCCCCCATATCACATCATATGTTCCAAAGATAGCATCAGTTGGAATCTTAAATGTTCTTGAGTATTCATTAGTTCCAGAGCTTGCAGTAATTATTTTATCATTTACTGTATCATAATATTCTTTATTACTAGAATCTCTTATAGTTGCACCTAATCCAACCTTAACAGAAGTACTCCCATCATTTTTTATATTATATTTTAAAGTAAATGTTCCTCCTTTTTCAAGAACAGGGAATGTTGGTGATAATTCATAGCTTACTAAATCAATTAAAATAGGTGTATCACATACTCCGCTAGTACAGCCGTCTGTGCATGTTTCTTTTAGTGTGCTTTGCACATCATATCCGCAGCTTCCACTAGCACAGTCACCATACTGGAAATCCTGATACACATTTCCATTTGAACAAGATGTTGAACCTGTCCAAGAGCCGTCGCTGCAATCAGAGTCTGAAAAGCATTTCTTGATAATCAAATCTCCTTGGTAGATCTTGCTGTGATCATTTTCAGCAGCAATTCTATAGATATCCCATGGAGAATCATAATCAGTTACATAAACTGCATTCCAATTTACTTCTATCTTGTTATTTGAAAAATATTTTTCACCAAGATCTGCAACACCATCATCATTTCCAGGAAGCCAATCAAACCAATCTTGCTGAGTATAGTTCTCTTCTTGAACAGATGAAAAAATCTCATCAACTTCTAGAATTTTTATTCTAGCTGTATCAGAGTTGCTGCAATACTGCCCTGTAATTGTTAATTTAACTTGTTCTCCTTCTAAAGCCTGGCTTTTATCCCAGTAAGAAGATGTTATAGTACAAGGATAAGTGAAGCATTGAGATCCTCCAATAACAGGATCATCACAATATTCAGTGCTAGTGCAGGTATCAATATATCCATAACAATAATTATTTCCATATGCCATACATTTTACAGGGTCTCCATCGGGTTCAGATGGAGAACAGTATGTATTTCCTAATAAATAAGTGGCTAAATTACAGCTAGCAACAGTGCCACTATAATCATCGCAAGTTTTATCTACACATGTGTTGCTGCTTGAACATTTTTCATAAGATTCGCAATCTGAATCTGAAGTACATTCGTAATTAACTCCACAGCTGGATCCAAGCCAATCTTCTCCATCTGGACAGCAATAGTCTGTTGCAGGATCCCATGAACAAGTACCTACACATGAACAATGAGAACCTGAAAAACAATCGCTATCGCTATCACAATCTCCTTTTTCATCAGGCAAAGAACAAGGCTCATCAGGTGTTGAAGTTCCAGAAGATCCAAAGCTAGCTTTACTATCATCTTTTCCTTCATCACAGACCCAATCGCCACCACAACTCATACCTGTCTCAAAAAGATAGACTATAGTAGATTCAAAATGTCCTGCATCCCTATAAGTCCCTCCAGATGTTTGATCTGTACATTTATATTGTCTTGGAGAAATTACATAATAAGGTTCATTATTAACTTCAGACCAATCATAACTAGAACCACCACAATTAAGATAATATCTTGCATCAACTTGACATTTCCATCTATCTCCTGAACTTCCAGTATCTATTTCGTGATCATAGTCCATATCTCCATACCAACAAGAATCAGGAGTACTGCAAATATTATATAATACAGAAGATTGACTCCAACAATCTTGAAGATCACTCAAAGTATCAGCATAACAATGATCCCATGTTCCATCATCACACCAATCCCAACAGATAACCATTGTGCTAGATTCCTCACTATCTAATCCTACATCTAAATAAGATCCACCCCAAACAACCCCATCATCACTTCCTCCTGTGCTGTATGTATAATCATCATCATAATCAATCACACCTGATCCAGAAATTTCACCAAGAACTTCATATTCATTTGTCTCTACAGGCGAAGGTCCATCTGAAACAACAGATACAGCAGAATCCCTCATTTTAATTTTAACTTCAGACGGAATTCCTAGATCAGAAACAACTTCTTGAGTAGATGCTTCATTTTGATCAACAAATGAATTATCTATATTACTTAAATTAATAGGAACTGTAACATAAAATCCATCATAAGATTCAATTGTATCATTTTCATCACTAGTTTCATTAATAGGGTCTTCTTGTGTTTCATTATCTGAAGTACCTCCAAATAGAATTCCTATATCTACAAAACCACTTCCAAATTTGATATCTTTTCCACTTTCACCTAAATCAACAGCATTTGATTCTAATAAATTCTTAACAGAATAGTGGTTCAAAGTTGAATCCTCTTCTAATAATAAAGCAGCAACTCCTGCTATATGGGGTGTGGACATTGAAGTTCCACTCATTGACTTGTAAAGCCCATCTTTATAATAAGATATAATGCCTACTCCAGGAGCTACAATATCTGGTTTAATATAATCTCCAAAATCTTCTCCTGAAGAAAAACAAGCCCAGCTTCCACTTTCATCTACAGCTCCAACTGAAATTACTTCTTCATAATTTCCAGGACTTGCAACCCCTTCAAATGATTTTCCTGAACAAGGACCATAGTTTCCAGAAGCAACTACAACAACAATACCACTATTAATAGCATTCTGTAAAGCAAGGTTTACAGGATCGTCTTGTTCTCCAATAGGAGATCCAACACTTAAAGAAATAACATCTGCTCCATTAGCAACAGCCCATTCTATTCCAGCTATTATTGAGGAAGATGTTCCACTTCCATCATCATAAAGAACTTTTGCATTCATCAGATTAGCATCAGGAGCAACTCCAACATAGTTTCCATTTCCAGCAACAATTCCAGCAACATGAGTTCCGTGTCCATGCATGTCAATAGAATGATCTTCTCCTGTGAATACTTCTGACAATATTACTCTATCTTGGAAAGCATCATTAGTATAATCTATTCCAGTGTCTAGAACAGCAACTTTAATGCCTGTTCCATCATAGCCCAAATTCCAAGCAGTGTCTGCATTCATTGCAGGAACACTTTCATCTAATAAAACACTATATTCATGATCAATATAAATAGCTCCAACAGAGCCACTTTCAGTTAATCCTATTAAATCATCAATAGATATCTCAACTGCAACATAATTATTAGTTTCTCTGTTAACTTTTTTAGAAATCTTTTTTTCAATATCTTTTTTTGCCGATCCCCCAAATAAGCTCTTGATAAAGCCACCTTCTTTCTTCTGAACAAGTACAGTTATAGTTTCATCAGGATTAGCACTAAATCTTTTTTGCAAAGAAGGGTGTAGTTTATCTATCTGTTTTTTTGTGAATCTTAAATCATTTGCAGAAGCAGCAAAATTTTGGGGCACCATCCCTACCAAGAATAAGAAACAAACTATTACAGCTAAAAACCTCTTGTTGGTGTCTTTTATTGGATCACCCCCGTGATTGGATTTTAAACTAAATACTTGCTTTAATGTCAAAGAACGTCACTAACTAGAGGTCTGTGTCATAGGAGTTATCAGTTTCTTACCTATACACCTCTGGTATATATTCTATATATGTCTTATTTCTTTATAAAGATTACTATTTTTATTTAAAAAGGCTTTTGGTATTTAATATTCTCCTTGCTGCCAACCATTATTTTTGATGTAATCCATTATAGTAGCAACTTCTTCAAGAGAACAATGATTTATTTGAATCCAATCATAACCATCAGCATTTAGTAATGATTTAAAGTAAGTTAAATCTCCTTCATCCCCAATATGCCATAAAGCATAATATTTTCCTCCAATAAAAAAAGCAGCATCTACAGGAATTTCTACAAACTGTCCTAATCCATTATCATAAATATCATAAATATAATTTAGCTCAAACCAGTCAATCTCATTATTAGATAAATATTCTTCTAATTTTTTCTTAATTTCTATATCTCCTTGCTGTTCAGTTGCATAATTAGCACTGCTTCCATGGCTTCCGCTACTTCCACCACAACCACCATATGCTAATAAAGCAGTGGCAATTATTGAAACAAGTGTTTTTTTCATGATATCACCACAATCAAATCTTCTTGATTATTATCTTTATTATTTTCAGTAATCTTTGAGTTAGGATCAACAATAGCATAAGCATAATAAGTTCCAGAAGCAGAGTATGTAGTTTTTCTTGAGATAATTCTTCCTTTTCCAGCATCTATGTTATTGACAAAACCCCTGATAATAGAACCACTTCCAGTTGTCAATTCCCATTCAATATCATCTAAAGTAATATTTCCAATATTCTGTAGATTAAATGCAAGAGTTACGGGATTTCCTGCAATAGGATTATCAGGATATTGGACAGTAAAATAACTAACTTCTAAATCTGCTTCTCCACTGCCTGTTCCAGTATCATCAACACATATTCCATTAGAACAAGTATCAACACAGTCTTCTTTTAAAGTGATTATATCTGTATAACTGCAAGAATTAAAAGTACAAGACATATCTCTAAATTCCTGATAAACATTATATGCCATGCAGTAAGGGTCTCCAACCCAATAATCATTTCCACAATCAGAATCAACAGTACATGATATATTATGGCAAGCTCCTGCTAAACAATCAGCTATTCCATCTGCACAATCATCAGCGATCTGTTCATCATCACTATAACTACAATAAGAATTGCTTGTTCCAGGATTATTACAGGAATACATCTTATAAGTCTGCCAAACATCTGCTGCATAACAATAACTGCTTCCAACATAGCCATCTGTTCCACAGTCAGCATTATTATAACAATTAATAGAGGAACTATCTACACAAACTCCTTCTGAACAACTAGAATCACAATCTTTTCTTCTTTTTTCATTTATAGAAGAATCACAATAAGAAGAATTTGTCCCATCATTATAACATTTATATCTTTTATATTCTTGATAAACATCCTCATTTTTACAATATCTATTCCCCATCCATTTATTATTTCCGCACTCATCATCTGAATAACACTCAATATTAATACAAGCTCCATTTAAACAGCTATCAGAACAAGGATGTTTTACTGCTTGGTTTTCTGTATGTGTACAATATGAATCGTCGGTTCCAGGGTTATTGCATTTATGATTTTTCCAATACTGCCACACCCAATCTCCATTGCAGTATGGTTGACCTATCCACTTGTCCATTCCACAATCCAAGTCCTTTGAACAGATAACAATCATACAGCTTCCATTATAACAAGTTTCTTCAGTTGAGCAGGAGTCCTTTAATATTTCTATTTCTGTATAATTGCAATAAGAGGAATTTGTTCCTGCATTATAACAAGTATAATCTCTTGATTTTTGATAAACATCATTTCCCCAACTGCTGCACCAAGGATCTCCAAATAATCCATCATCTCCACAATCAGATTCAAAATAACATTCAATCTCTTCTGATTTTGGTTGCCATGCTAAACCATAAAGCCAACCATTGGAATGATCAAAACTATATAGAATAGTACCATCTGTCATTAGCTTATACACTTTTTCTTGTCCATCATCTGCAACCCAAAGATAATTTCCATCCCATGTTAAACCCTCCTCTAAAATAGTAGGAGTTAAAAAGCTGTCAACTACTGTTCCTGTTGTTGTTAGTTTGTATATCCTACGTTGACTAGGATCTGCATGCCAAAGATATGTGCCATCCCAAGTTAGATCACTAGGATTGGTTCCAGGAATATTAAAACTGTCAACTACTGTTCCTGTTGTTGTTAGTTTGTATATTTTATCCTGACTAGAATCTGCATGCCAGAGATAGGTTCCGTCCCATGTTAGCCCAGAAGAATCTGGTCCTGGAGAATCAAAACTACTTATAATATCTCCATTTGTAGTTAATTGATATATTTTATTAGCAAAATCATCAGCATGCCAGAGATAGGTTCCGTCCCATGTTAAACCTTGTGGACTGATATTTGGAGTATCAATACTTTTTATAATAGAACCATTTGTTGTCATTTTGTGTATCTTATCTTGATAATTATTTACAAGCCATAGATAGCCATTTTCAACACATGCGCCTGATTGACAACTATTGTCACAAGTTAACACTGATTCATTATAATCAAGAGAGTCGCAGTAAGAGCTGACTGTTCCAGGATTGTAGCAAGTATAATTTTTATGCGTTTCCCAAACAGTGCTGCCATTACAATAATGGTTGGTTATTGTGTTTTCTCCGCATTCTGTATCAGTATAACATAAAACACCGCTGCAGCTTCCGTTTCTACAAGTAACAGTGCAATTTTCTACTAGTTCTTCATCAGCATAAACATTTCCAAAACAAGAACTGCTTAAGCAGCCGCGATCATAACAGATCCTATCATGATAAACATCTTCGTTTTTACAATAATTATTTCTCCAAAGAGTGCAATTATCTTCTCCGCATTCTTCTACTTTCTGTGAAGTATCAATTTGAGTACATGCAGAATTGTATGCGGCAGGATTATTGCAAGTCCAATCTCTAAAATCCTGATAAATATCATCTGTACTGCAATACAAATCTCCAACTAATGTGTCTGTTCCGCAATTAGATTCAAAATAACATTCAATTACCTCTGTTAGGGGCTGCCATGTCAGACCTTTTGCAAAATAAAGAGATGAAGGAAACTCACTTACTATACTTCCGTCATTGATATCAATCTTATATACTTCGTGGGTATTAAAATCAGTTCCCCATAAATAAGCTCCATCCCAGGCAAGTCCATAAATATCAGGTATATCAAAATAACCATAATATCCTGGCACAACTTCTACTTGTGTTCCTGTTGTAGTATATTTAAATATGCCAGAACTATAATCAGAAAGCCAGAGATAATTTCCATCCCATGTTAGCCCTGCTGCCCAAGCACGAGTGCCAGACAAATTTATAGTATCAATAATTGTTCCAGTTGATGTAATCTTATAGATTTTGCCATTAAAACTATCTGAATCAACAACCCATAGGTTGCTGCCATCCCATGTTATGTCTGCAATCCATTTTGTTGCAACATTAATTGTTTCAATTAAATCCCCTTTTGCTGTTAGTTTATGTATCTTATCATCAACTGCACTTCCAACTTTTTCTGCAACCCACAAATAAGTTCCATCCCAAGCCATTCCTGTAAGCCCCCCACTGCCTGTAAGTTCTAGTTCATCAACTATTTCTCCATCTGTAGTTACTATATCTATATCTTTTCCAGCATAATCAGAATACCATAAAAATCCTGCTGCTCCTGTAGCACATGCTCCATTTGCACATGTATCTGGACAGGTTTCTTTTAATTGTGCGTCATCATCATTCCAACAATAAGAATCTAACTGTCCAGGATTAGCACATCTCCGAGTTCTCCAATCTCGCCATACATCTCCAGTCTGACACCAAGGATCTCCAACCCAACTGTCAGGAATGCAATCAGCATCATTATAACATTGCACACTGCCACATAATCCATTAACACATGTTTCAGCTCCACAATCATATTTCATTTGATTATTGTCAACATGTGAGCAAAAAGAAGTTGGCTGGCCCGGATCATTGCATGTGTATGTTCTATAAGTATCCCATACATCATTACTATTACAATATTTATTGCTGAGCCAATCATCTGTTCCGCAGTCAGAATTAGAAGTGCATGTTGTGCTTTGGCAAGAAGGATTTCCTGGAACACAAACTTCATCTGGATTGCAGTTGTCCCATACAGACCATGTGTTGTCCCATTGTAAATTTCCATCGCAAGAAGAACTGGCCCCAGTACAATATCTATCTTGATGTTGAACCCATACATCATCTCCTAGAGACGTCCCCCCTATACAACCATAATCAGGATAAACATCTTCTGCACATTTTTGGCTGGATGATTCAAAATTACATGTTGATGGATTACAGCAAGATCCAGAACTGCATTGTCCATTGATTATATCAACAGTTTCTACTAAAGTAATGCAGTTTTGATTTTCAGGGCCATTGATTATTTCTATGTCAGCAAATAATTCAATTGTGTCTCCTTCAATACCTCCTGCAAGATATCCTATATCCTTATTAAAAGTGTATTCATATCTAACATATTCGCAAAATATTGGACTTTCTGAAGCTTTAAATTGAGTAGATACGCCTGCTATATAATCATCAAGCCCAGAGTCTTCTTCCCATAGATCTATGTTTAGATCAACCCACCCAAAATTAGATGCACACCATATTATTTCATTAGCATCTAGATAATAAGTTCCATTTACCACAATATCAACAAATTCTCCGTTGCAAACATTATTTTTAACAGAAATTATATTGCTGCTGCATATTCCAGCACTAGCAAAATTGATTATTAAACTGAAGAAAAGAAGTCCAACTAACCCCCACACAAGTTTTTTTTTCATACTCCCTATTATTATATAGGCTTTTAATTTATATAAACCTTTAGTAAAAAGAAAAAAGAATTATGCTAATCACTCAGCACAATCAATATATTCAATAGCTCTTTCGTGTTTTGCGTTTGTTACTACTGTATTTACTTTTCCTGTTCTTGTTGCAAGATGTCCTGAGATATCTTGACAGTAAGTTGACTCTCCTGGAGAGATTGTTAGATTTTCACAAGCTGGGTCTACAACTAATAGTCCATTGACAAGGACTTTTACATCTTTTGCCAGTGTAACTGCTTCTGTTCCTGTATTAGTTACAACTGCTTCAATTGCTCCGTTTGAACATCTTAATAATTCCAACATTTTTACTTCTTCTATTTGTTCTTGTTCTTCTGGTATGATTTGTTCTGGAACTTCAAATATATCCTCTTCTGCTTTTTTACATCCAGTAATTAGAAGAATTGTTATTATTAATGTGCAAATCAATATCTTTTTCATTATATCACCTTTTGAGTTAATAAATAATTTTAGAACTCAATACTATTTAAATTTTGTTAATAAAAAAATAAAAGAAAAAAAAGAAAATTTATTTCTTTTTCTTTTTAGCTGGTTTTTTCTTAGCAGCTTTTTTCTTTTTCTTTTTGCCGCCTCTAACCATTGCTGCACAAGAGATATCTCCTTGCTTGTCAATAAAGTATAGGAATCCAGATTCTTTCTTAACTCCAACTTTAGCAACAACTTGGATCTTTGCTTTACCTTTCTTCTTTCCTCTTGCCATTTTTGCTCTAGCTACATTTCCTTTTTTATCAACAAAATATAGATAGCCAGATTCTTTCTTAACTCCAACTTTTGCACATTTTTTTGCCATTTTATTTAACCCCCGAATTGTTTTTTATTAAGACTAAGAATGTCTTAATTCTCGTCTAAAACTAACTAGTATTTAAATGTTTCCATTATCTCTCGTCGGAAAATCAAGATTTATTTATAAAAAAGCTTATATACTAGTTTGCCATATTACACTAAAAAAATGGCAAAAAAAGAGGTTTTGATATTACTTACCTTATTATTCCTATTAGTTATAAATGTCAATGCACAAACTAATATTTCTGATGAAGATCTTCCAGCAAGTGTACAAGTAGCAATTGCACAGCTTATTGAGGATAAAGAAGAAGAGAAAGAAGTGCAAAGATGCAGGATATTAATAGATGAATATAAAAAAGAAAAGAAGACAGACCTTGTTCCTAAACTAATATTGGGGGTTGCTGGAATCATATTGTTATTCTTATTTTTTGTCTATCCTTATCTTCATAAAAAAAATACTTGGGGTGAAGTAAGGAGAAGGTCAAGAAGACAGTTATTATATTCAATTATCGCAAGAAAACTCAAAAAAGGAAAAACATATCCACAGATAACAGATGACTTGCTTGATAAAGGCTATAAGAAAAAACATGTCTATGATGCTATTTATAGATATAAAGGGCACCACCGAAAAATAAAAAAATAAAAATTTAAATAAACTAACTGAATATAGACTAATATTCAACTCAATAAAAATATAAAGGTGAGGTAGAAAATGAAAAAAAATCTAATATTATTAACTGTACTGTGTTTATTTATTCTAGTATTTGCTAGTTTAGGTTTAGCAGATGATGATGAATGTGAGGATGGGGATGATAATGATGGTGACGGAGAGACAGATTATGGAGATGATGATGAATGTGGATGTGATGATGATGATGATGAAGACTCTATAGATACAGATGGTGATGGTCTCAATAATTGTCTTGATTCTTGTCCTAATGACTCAGACAATGATATAGACAATGATGGAATATGTGGTGATATAGATAATTGTCCTAATAATGCAAATCCATCTCAAGTGAATACTGATGGAGATACATTTGGAGATGTTTGTGATAATTGTATATATATCACTAATCAAGAACAAGATGATAATGACGATGATGGTTATGGGGACATTTGTGATAACTGCCCCGATGTTCCTAATCCAGGCCAAGAAGATTTTGATGATGATGGAATAGGCGATGCTTGTGAAGAACCACCAGAAGAATGTCCTACACTGAGTATGACATTACTAACACAAGGATTCTATCCTGGAGATAATCCAATCTTTATGGAATGGAATTATGTTGGTTCAACTGACATATACGTCTTTGGTTTTAAGCAAAATGGTGATTATCTCGGATTAGTCTATTCAGGAGATGCCGAAACAGAAGTAGGAAGTGTAGATAACATAGCAGATTATGGAAGCGCAAATATTCCTAATGCACTAGGACTTATCTATGAGCTTTACTTTTTCCTAGATTCTGGAATCCCTGGATGTGGTGTTACTCAACCTATTGAGAAATCTGAAGCAAATGCTTCATCCACAGCTGTTCCAGAATTCTCAACAATTGGAATGGCTATGGTGATGGTGATAGTTGCTATTGGCGGATATATGATAACAAGAAAAAGGAAAAAATAATCTTTTCTTTTTAAAGTTGAGAAAAGCTCAACAGACTTTGAAGAAATGTTGGCAAAAGCCAACAGTGTTTTTGCGAAGCCAAAACTAACTTCAAAGTTTTATTTCTTTTTTTCTATTATATATACTTGATCATTCTTTCGAACAATAGAATCTAGTTTAACTGCTACACTGCCTTTTTTTATCTGCTTTACTTTCTTATGCTTTATTTCCATTGATTTTAATTTTTGCTCATAAACTCCTGTTGTTGGACCCTGGATCATCAGATTATCCCCAACTTTTAATCCATTTGATTCAACTTTAATCTCAGCAACTTTAATCTTTCCATAATAATGTAATACTTTGCCAACATAAACTTTCTTTGTTGTTGCTTTGCTTCCATAAACATTTATAAAATCTTTAGGTAAGGGCCTGCCTAAGAAAAAGCCTGAAGAAAATCCTCTGTTATAAACTGTTTTCAACTTATCCATCAATTTTTTTATTTTGGTGTTAGTTAATTTTTTATCAATTGCTTCTCTGTAAACTTCTGTAACTGCTTTGACATATTCTGGGGATCTATTTCTTCCTTCTATCTTGAATGCATCAACAAATTTTAGCTTTTCAATAAAAGGCAAAGCACAAAGATCTTTAGGAGACATTACAAAATTATTGCTAAGTTTTAATTTTTTTCCTTCTTCATCTTCAATAGTATATTCTCTTCTGCATGGCTGCAGACATTCTCCTCTGTTTGCAGATTTGCCAAATTCAAACTCAGAAATAAAACATCTGCCAGATATAGAAACACACATTGCTCCATGAATAAAAACTTCAATTTCAATCTTAACTTCTTTTTTTATCTTCTTTATCTGCTCTAAACTACATTCTCTTGCTAAGATTATCCTTTCAACACCTAATTTTTTATAGAATTTAGCAGCTTCTGAATTAGAAACAGAAGCTTGTGTTGATAAATGAACAGGAATCTTTAATTTTAATGCTTCATTAATAATTGACATGTCCCATGCATGGATTGCATCAACTTTTGCTTTCTTTACTTCTTTTAATATTTTCTTTACTTTATCAAGTTCATTCTCATAGATGATTGTATTCAGTGTGAGATATGCTTTAACCTTATTCTTATGGCATTCTTCAACAACATTCTTTAATTCTTTTAACTCAAAATTCTTTGCTTTAGCCCGCATGCTGAATTCTTTCAATCCAAAATAAACAGCATCAGCTTTAGCATCAATCGCTGCTTTCAAAGAAATCCAATCTCCTGCTGGGCTTATGAGTTCAACCATTTTCTTACATATTTAACTTCTTTCTTAAAATCTTTTACAGTTAAATCTTTATCTTTTCCTGCTTCTATAATTACAGGACATTTTAACTTTTTAATCAAATCCAATTGTTTTCTGTTCTTATGTTTAAATCTATAAACAAGATAGTGGTCATCTCTTAGTCCTTTTGCTCCACTTAGATGAATAAATTTAATTTTGTCTTTAAGATTATCAATCAAGGTTTTCATTTGATTAGTTCTTATTGCATGAGATGTATCTAAAAGAAAATCAAATTTAGATTCCTTCTTAAGCATTTTTTTGTAATCTGTAACAGTATATCCTCTTTTTTCAGTTAAATTTTCTAAAGTAAATCCCATATCCTCAAATCCATCTAAAACTTTCGGATTCTTCATCTGATTTGGATGGAAATTTATATTTATTGCATTAATATCTTTAGCAAGCTTGTAAGCTTTTTCAACTATTTTTTTACATCGAGGAGTATTAAATAAATATAGTTGGTTTTTATTTTTATCAAAAAAAGGCATATGTACTGTATTATATTTAAGTTTCATGAGCCCTTTTTTATTTTCTTTTGTTAATTTGAATTTCATTAAATCCTTAACAAAAGGAAACACAACTTCAATTCCATCAGCTCCAGTCTTTAAACAAATTTCAATGTCTTTATTTATAGAAGTTCTAAATTGATACGTATTCCCAGTAGAAAAACAAACTATTCTCTTCATTCTTCTTCCTTGCTCTTATCTTCTTCCCATTTCTTCATCTTAGGGAACTTAAACTTAGGCAATTTAATCTCAATCCATTCAATTGGTTTCATCAAAGACTTTCCAAGTTTTTGAGTGTGTTCAGAAACCTTTGGTTTCTGACATTTAGCTTTTTTATAAGCTTTTTTCAACAACTTCATAATTCACAACACCTTTTTTCTCATCTGCAAATCTTGGGCATGCAGTATTGATCCAGGATTCAATAAACGGAAAATTCTCAAACTCAGCAGGATTTATTGTGTCTGCCATAAATATATAACAATTCTTATTTTTTAATCTTTTCTTTAATTCCATTGCTTTTTTTAATTTTTCCTGGCCTGATTTTGTAGAGACGATTATTCCAATATTATCTGAAGCTAAGAATTTCATCAAAGCTCCTTTCTGCTGTTTTTGCAGTTTCTCAACAATATCTTTTTCCAAAACTTTTGTTTCATTGGTTAAAGGATTTGCCATAACAACTTTTTTCCCTGTTTCCAAAGCAACTTCAATCGGATGGAATCTTCCACTGCCAACATAAAGAATTGTATCTGCTTTTATTTTCTTTGCAGCTGAAGCATTACAGCCAAGAATCTGTCCTCCAATCTCAGCTTTGATTCCTTTATTTTCTAGGATTTTTTTAATTTCTTTTAGTTTGTGCTTATGCTGGGCCGTAGTTACAATTCCAACTTTTTTTGGCAGTAATCTTATAGCGTTCTCTACTGCTTTCTTGATATCAGCATCGCTTTTAGCTTCTATAAACATTAACTCCATAATAAAAAAGAAAGAAAAAAGGGTTTAAAAAAGCTTCGCAATTAAGACCAATTATACTCTCTTACTTTTGTTCCTTCTGGAGCAAAGCAGGTTTTATCATGCCCTTCTTTCTGCACAATTGCCCATAATAGGATCTCTTTTTGAGCAAGATTAGGAACCTTTAAACTGCCTTCAGTCTCAAATGCAACTTGTCTGCAAATCTTCTTATACTGATCTACAAGGAATTGTGTTGGAGCAACAAACTGTGACATTTGCAAAGGAATAATATTCTTGTCTTCATTCCAATACTTATCCACAACTTCCATATAAGCTGCAATTTCATGAGGGCACATGTTTATAATCTTGGATTTCTCACTGCTGCTTTTTGATTTATACCTAAACATATATTGCTTATGTTTGCAAAGATGCCCTTCGGATCCAATTTCATAAGCAATTGAATATTTGCCTGGAGTATCTTCTATTGCAACAGAAGTTAGATTAAAATCATGTCTTCTTTGGCCTTTTGTTCTTGAAGGAACTCTTACAGGAACAGTTGCTCCTTCAATCTCTACTCTATTTGCATCATCATATTGCCCTACTTCAATTCCAGCAAACCTGACTTGATGTGCATAACAATATAATCTGTTTCCTTCTAGACAAGCACCAAGACTAACCTTTCTTTTTGTTTTATCTCTTCCTGCTGGAACAAAAGAATATCCACAAAAATAAGGGCTTTTAATAGCTTCAAATGCCTCTTCTCTTATTCTGACAGGAATCTTCCTTTGTCCAACCATTTCACTCAAAGTGTAAATCCTTTTTGGCTTGACTTCTCTACTATGTTTCATAAATTTCTTTGCAGTAGAGTAATCTCCTGGAATAATCTCTCTTTGGATAACCAATACTTCATTATCTCCCAGCTCTAGAACCCTATCTACTAGATTTTTGCTAGCAGATATCACTTTTCTTCCTTTTACGACTTGAGTTCCCCTGATAGGGTCTCTAAAAAAAGTTTTTTTTACCATTTTTACTACCTCCAATAATATTTAGCTTTATTTAAAGCTTATTAGAAACAAAGTCGCGAGCCCTAACCGAAAAAAAATCCGCTCAAATTATTGTGATATTTTGAAATGTCCACAAGTAATGCAGTTTCTGTCAAAGTCATCAATCAACACTCTTCCGCATAATGGGCATTTCTTCATACTAATACTATACCTATTGATCAGCTTAAATAATATTCCTCCTAAAAAGGAGAAAGTTTATATAGAATTATTACTACTGTAGCAATATGGGGCAGCCAATCTTAGAGAAATTAGGATTAACTAAAAATGAAATAATTATTTATCTAGCATTATTAGAATTAGGAACTACTACAACAGGCCCTTTAACTAAGAAAGCTGGCTTGCACACTTCTAGGGTGTATGAATCATTGAATAAATTGATTGAAAAGGGGTTGGTTAGTTTTGCTATAAAATCAAATATAAAACAGTTCTCAGCAGCAGATCCTAATACTCTATTGAATATATTAGAACAAGAAAAAAGAGAAGTTGAAGAAATAATTCCTAGATTAAAAGCAATTGAAAAAGAACATCTGCCAGATGAAAAAGCAACAACCTATGAAGGTTATAAAGGAGTAAAAAATGTATATGATAATGTTGTTGCAACATTAAAAAAAGGAGACGAAATTTTAGTTTTTGGAGCTCGCGGCCAAGATGAAAGCTTTATGGCAAAAACTTACTTTAAACAATATACAAAAAGAAGAATTGCAAAAGGGATCAAGATGAGGATGATCTTCAATGCAGATGCAAAAGAAACAGGAAGTTTTTACTCAAAACTTCCTTTAACTCAAGTAAAATACATGCCAAAAGACATGAAAACACCTGCAGCAGTTGATATTTATTCTGATAATGTTGGAATCCTAGTTCTTAAAAAACTTCCAATGGTTTTTTTGATAACATCAAAAGAAGTAGCTGATTCTTACAGAGCATTTTTTGAAATGTTGTGGAAGATGGCTGAGTAGTTGTGTATAATGATGTTATATTCGCTTTTTTTATTTCTAATATAATCGTAAAGTATAATAATAAGAAGCGCATTTAATTGCTTAATGGCCAAACAAAGGTTTAAATTAAAACAATTAACAGGACAAGACGCAGTAACATCTAACACTAAATATAAAGTTATAAACTCTGTGCAGGATTTTGAAGATGGCTATACTTCTTTATTTGTCAAGACTTTAGATCCAGATTATTATATGTTATTCAACTCAATAAGGCTTATAATCACAGAACATGGCTCATCTTTATCGCATCTTGCTATTGTTGGCAGGGAATACAATATTCCAATTTTCTTAGTAGAAAATATTATATCTAAAATACCTAAAAAGGGCATTTTATCAATAAAAAATAATATGTTAGAAGTTGAAACTAAATGAAAAGGATAAATATTAAGGCATTTATTTTGTTTTTCTTATTTATATTAAGCCTAAAACCAGTTCTGGGATTTCTATCACCAAGTACATTAACTCTTGCTGCTGCTTCAATTGGTTCATTTGTTTGGGGTGCTGTGATCATTGTATTTGTAAATGGAGCATTATTTTTTAAAAAAATAAAAAGAAAGCCTAGACAGACTATTGCAATCAGCTCAATAGTTATTTTAATAGCTTTAGCTGTTATTGTTAGTCAAAGATATGTTATATTAAAAGAATTTAATGAGGTTTATGAGGATATACCTTTATTAGAATATGAAGTTGACCTAAATACAATTACTGAAGAAGAATTGCTAGAGTATAAACTTTTTCAGATAAAAACAACCATAAGCTCTACATTAACTATAAAAAATGCAGAATTAATTGAAAAAATTGACATAGATCTGTTAGGAGATATGCCTAATTTGCTCAATAATATTGATGAGTTTGGATCAGAACACGATATTACTAAGGACGATAAACTGCTTTTTATCTGTGAGGGAGGCAAATCTACTCAAGTTTTGGCTATATTATTCAATAATGCAGGTTATGATGCTTATTTTGCAAGGCTGAAAAGATTAAGCACTGATAAGGATATGATTGACACCCCTGTTAAAAAAACAAATAATCTAAGCTCGGAATTGATTGTAGTTCCTCTTAGCTGGAGACCTAGAAAACAAGATGTCTATTTTACATTTGATTTAATAAATCCTTCAAAATTTTTATCTGAAGAAGATGAAGATTCCCTTGAAATCCTGCCATATGAGGAATTTGATTTGATCGAGTTAGATGAGAGCAATATAGTATGCTCTTTTAATCTGCATTGCATATTGACCAAATATTTATTAGATTCCCATGGAATAAGAGAGAGAAGAATCTATAAGATTCCAGTAGATGCTGAAGATTATAATGATATGAACTTGTACAAGCTTCCAAAAAGTGTCAGGGATAAGTATGATAGCTATGGGGAGCTAATCCAAGATATTAAAAAATGAGCCAAATTAATATGGGGGAATTTGTCAGCAACCCTTCCAATATGACAAAGCATTTGGTAGATATAGTCCTGAAATTAAACACAAAATATGAAGAAAAGTTTAAAGTAAAAGGCCTTTTTAAAAAATTTAGCACTGATTTTAAAAGAGACATGTATTTAAAAGAAAGTTATCATGATTTTTATTTGTTTTTGAAAAATTATAAATTGCCTGATTTTAACAAGGGCGTAGAAAAAATTAAATTACTGTTTAAGGAATTTGAGAAAATATATGATAAAATAATCTTTAATAATTTTGTTTTAGCATACGCTTATGTAAAAAACAAAGAATTAGTAAATCCTATATTAACAATGGAGGATAAAAGAATCCTTTTTCTTAAGAAACTGGCCAATAACAAGATAACAATTGATGAATTTAATCAAATGTTTGGGCATTATGGTTTAAATGCTTATGAACTATCTTCAAAAAGATTTGAAGAATACAGTTCAAAAGAACTGTTAAGCATTGCTAAGCTCGTATCAAAGTTTAATTTCAAAAAAAAGATTGAGATTGAAAATTACATTAAATCTAAACCAAAAGATAAGATTCCCATTTTGATTGCTTTAAGAGAGCTTGGGAAATACAACAGCTTGCTGATTATAAAGGAAATAAGGTATGAATTGTTAAAAATTGCTAAAGAAAAAGGAATAAAAGATATATTCTCTAGATCATATGCTGAGATAATTAAATAATCCTTGCAATTGAGCTGTTTATCTCCTCAAAAATTAAAGGATCATGAAATGTTAGGATTTTTTTATTGCTTGTCCTTAATTTTTCAATAAATTCTTTATTTTTTTCAATATCATAATAAGTGCCTATTGGTTTTCCTTTGCAGTTATCCAAAAGATAACATTCATCACCTGTTAATATATTATCTTTAAAAGAAACAACTGAAGAGCCAATTGTATGACCCCCTATCTTTTCTATCTTAATGATACTATACAGCCAATATACATCATCAAAAGTTATTATGTTATCTTTTAAAATCTCCCTGCTTTTGAATTTCTCTAGCTCGTCTTTTTGTATGTATATCTTGGAATCAGGAAATTTATCCACATTGCCAATATGGTCAAAATGGCTGTGAGTTATAATAACATCAGTAACTTGGGAAGGTTCAATATTCAGTTTTTTAAGAAGCTCTAATGGATCTTTATAGTCAATATCATATTTTTCAATAAGTTCTTGGTCGCTAAATCCTGTATCGATTAGTATTATCTTTTCATTGTATTTTATAACATAGAACATCCATGCAAATGGCAGATCTTCTTCAAGCTCATCCTCATAATAGATATTATCTGAATCATAGGATGAATCACCATATTTAACAGCGTATAGCTCTAAGTTGTTAGAACTGCATGCTGATAAGATTACCATCAAGATAATAAGTAATTTATATTTCATTTTTTCTTATAAAATTCTAAAATAATGCTGGCAAGCAAATAAAATATTAAAGCTATGATGATTGTATAAATATAGCCAATCTTTATGCCAAGGTATAGTGCAAATATAACTGCAAAGGTTCCTGCGATAGCATTGATAGCAAAGAAATGATAGGTACTGCTTTTTAATCCTAGTTTTTTTGCAAAGTTCAGCCCAGCTGGGAAGTAGAATCCCATTAAAAAACCAGTAAATGAAATAAATAAGATGCTTAATACATAAATAAAAAATAATGGCATGCTTAATGCATAAAGCCAATTAGGAAGATAGATAGTAATCAAGCTTACAGGTATTAAAAATATTATTATATTTTTTAATTTATATTTATCAGATACATACCCCCCAATTCCAGAAGATAATAACAAAAATCCCAATACAAATATAAAAGAAGCAGATGGTGATATGAATACATTTTGATAAACCTGAAGCAATATTATCTCAATAAAAAAGAAGGCAAAGCCAATTAAAATATAATATGAGTTTAAGATCATGGCTCTCTTTTTCTTGATCAATGGTAAAGTAAAAATAATCCAAAGCACCAATGCCAAAACACCTACATTTATCACTAAATTATTTAATTTAGTATTTGTAAAAGTGGCTTGTGTCAAAAATGGCCTGTCATTTGTTACAATTGAAGAATCAAAATCTTCAAGAGAGCTAAAATCATCAGTTTTTATCATCTCAATTAATTCTGTAAATTCTTCACTCTCATCGTAATCATTTAAAAATTCCAGATGGATTCTGCTGTTTTCTAAATCTTTCTGGTATTCAACCCAATCAACAACTTTTTCCCTTAATTCTCCTTTGATAGGATCTTTAGTGACAATCATGCTGATATAATATTTACGCCAGTATTTGCCGTCATCTTCATCCCAATTCCATGACCACACTACAAGATGGTCTAAAGGATGTTCTACATTTCTTTCTTCCAGAGTGTATAAAATTGTCAATATCATCCTGTAAAAAGCTAACCTTCCTTTGTCAGTTTGAGCGCGTTCTTCAAATAATATATAACCATTATCAGTTAGACGATCAAGCAGAAGATCATAGTTTTCTGTTGTGTGCAGATAATCAGGGGGCCCGTCATAAGGAAGGTTTCTATAAGTATGTGTATTAATCAATGTTATGATATCATATCTCTTTTTTGTGGATTTTAAATAAGAAACCGCATTGCCTAGTTTGGGGCTTAATCCATCATAAGCTCTTTTGCTTTCTTCATAAAAATCCTTTTGCATTATCTTAAGAATTGCAGGATTTATCTCTATTGTATCAATTAAACTAGGAGGAGTTATTTGCTTTAAAGGCTTAATAATGCCCTGTGCAGCAGATCCAATGACAAAAATTTTTGGATCATCAACAACTCCATATAATATACGTATATCTCTAGTTGGCCATTCCTCATTGTCCTGTTTGTAAGATTTTAAATTAAAATGATCATTTGAATAGCCATCATAAGATACTTTATAAGAAGTGCTGCTCATTTTAGTGATATCAATCCTGCCAACTAAATTATCATATGACTTGACTAAATCCCCGGGATATTTGCAAAAGGATTTTTCAGGATCTAGGGCCTTACAATTAATTATATTAAACATATTATATTCTGCCTGATTAAAAAATAAAACTCCGCCTAAAACAAAAAAAATCAAAAAAGCAGAAATAAATAATTTTTTGTATTTTAATTTCTGTCTGATTATCTTGATCAATGCAACCAAAGGAATCACTGTTAAAATCAGGATAAATATCACTTCAGAAACAAGAAATTTGTAAAGCAGCACAATTAAGATAACTCCTAAAAAGCAGCCAAGCATGTCAAATAGATATACATGGTTGCTTTTGTATTCTGTATAAGCTCTGGATACATATATGGCCGGAAATAAAAAAACAAGCAAAAGAATGAAATTTAATATTCCATCAGTAGGAAAGAAAATTACCTTGAACATGGCTATGTACAATGAAATAATCATACCTAAAGAACATAAAGGAAACAGGTATTTTTCCTGGATTTTAATCTTGCTTGAAATAAAAGCTCCCAAGCCAATACCAAGGATTGTATATGAAATTATTAAGATTGCCCCAAAATAATCATAGATATAATTAAAAACATGAAAAAAAACAGTTTCCAAAAGAAAGATCATCAAGGTTAGATAAGTTATTATAATAAATCTGCGCTTGTCAAGATAATTTTTAAATAGGTTCATTTTAAAAGTTCATAGGCATCCATAAGTAATAAAACAGCATGCTGGTTTCTATCTACTCTCATTGATTCTGAATCAGGGCTTCCTAAAAATCCTCCAATAGCTTCTTTTTTACCCTCTGTAATCTGCAAAGTTAAGATAAATTCAGAGCCTTCTTTGATAAAATTAGCATAGCAATCTGCTCTTTCCTTGTCATTTGTTTTTTTAGCCAAGTCATAAGCTTTGTTTACTCCTTCCATATGCACTGCAGCAACTATACTGTCAAACTCAAAGATACTGCAATGTTCTTCAGGAGAATATTCATCCAGCACATAATCATTCATCTCAAAAATAAAATCCAAAACTTCTTTATCTTCTGTTATCTGGTATAATTTATGATAAGCTCTTGTCTGCCATGGAACAAATGCTGTATTTTTATCATCTCTAAAATATTCAACATAATAAGGAAATGCCTTTTGAACTGTTTCTAAGTACTTATCATCTTTTGTATATTCATAAAGCGACATTAATGCAAGCAATGCCTCTCCAGGATAATAATCTGTTCCAGTGTCCCTGTCGGAATAAAAAAAAGTTCTTAATTTTCCGTCATTATTTTGCATGTATATGATGCCGTTTGCAAACTTTTCCAGATAAAAGTCTTTTTTTGGATGCTCTATCTCCAACAAAGTCAAGATTACAAAAGCATTATAGCCAAGCTTTATCTTCTCTGGCGTTATATCAACAAAATAAAGATCATTTTCTTCATCATACTCAAAATAACCTTCAAAATATCTGAAACCTTTATCAGCTAATTTTGTATATCTTGTATCATTAAGAAAATCCGCGAGTTTTGATATAGACCATAATGCACCCATCTCTCTCAAACGTTGTTGTTTGCTAGAATGTCTTCTTTCAAAAGGATAGTATTGATAATAAATAAAATCCCCGTCCTGGTTATTTAAGAACCACTCACCACCTAATTTTATTGATCTTAGATATTTATTTTCTTCATTAAGAGTGAGTGAGGAACATGATGTCAGCATGAATAAGGCAAGAATTAAGATAGCTTTATTTTTCATATTAAAATCTGAAGGGGTTTGATATTTAAAATTTTCTATTAATTTCGAATAAATTGAAACTTAATTACTATATAACCATCTTAACCAAATTAGCACTTACAAATACTTCTAAGAGTGCTGCTAAGATAATCAATCCAAATGCAATCAACAGCAAGACTAAAGCATCTTTCATTACATTCTTAAATCCTTGGCTCATGAAATCTTCTCTATATAATGCTCTTGATACAACCCCTCCAGCAATCGCTGCTGCTAAGAACCCACCTAATTCAGGTATTAAATGAATAAGGAATATCATGATCAATCCTAAGGCATTCCCAACTTCTCTTACAACATGGACAATAAAGGAAGCAAAGACAGAAGCATTTAACACAATAAGAAATAAAGCTCCTGCTCCGTAAAATATTGACAAAACAAATGCAATTATCACAACTAGCAAGTTCTGAGAAACCACCCCTAAAACATTTTCAAATGTAGGATGATATTCACTTTCAGCAAACTCAGTGATTATATCTGCTTCAAGATCTCCCCTTGATTCTAAAAAATTGATTTGATAATCAAAAACAGATAATTGAGAATAAGCCCCTAGTAATATAAATGCAAAGAAGATTCCTTTAAACAAGGCAAAATAAATCTTAAAAATATCCTTATGATTATGAAAAAAATGTTTAACTCCTTGCTTGCTTTCTATTTTCTCTTCCAGATTTAATATAGATGTAATTGATGGAACTAATAATAATGTAATTGTGAAAAGCATTGCAACTGACACAGATGGCTCAAAAAAATAAGCTGAAACAACATAACCAACAAGAACATAAAATGCTCCTAAAAGAAAAACAAAGAACATATTTTGTTTGATCTTATCTGATGCAAGAAATTGTTCAAAAACCATTTTTACTTGTCAAAATAACCTTTCCAGTTTACTTTGCTTTTTGTTTTCTTTTTAACAACAGGAAGTTTAGGTAATGACGGCTTGAAAGCTGCAATATACAATACTCCTAATATTACTACGAATAATATCCATGCTAATGGGCTTGAAACAATTGTTCCAAAGAATCCTGTAGCTGCTCCAACTCCTGCTGGAGTTCTTGGCTCTTCTTCTGGAACTTCATTTCCTTCT